>DAIBSV010000440.1 GCA_027415455.1 Nitrospirota bacterium
CCAGGAGATGAGCCGCCCGGTAGGTGAGGACCCGGGTTTTTCCTGATCCGGCCCCCGCCAGGACGAGGGCCGGGCCTTCGGGTGCCAGGACGGCCGGTGCCTGTTCTTCGTTCAGATCCTTGTCGAGCTGGGGCAAGGGAGACTCCCGGCGATAATGATAAGAAGGCTCCGGAGGAGGGCTCTCCGGATCAAAAGTCCATGTTGGCGACGGGCGGAAGGGATTCGAAGGCCGGCCGGGCGAAGAAATATCCCTGGAAGAGGCTGATACCCATGTCCCGGAGGATCCGGGCCTCTCCCAGCGTCTCCACTCCCTCGGCGATCACCTTGATCGAAAGGCCGCGGCAGAGGTGGACCACGGCCTCGACGATCCGGCTTCGGACGGGATCGGTGTCGATGCCCGTAATGAGCTGGCGGTCGATCTTCAGATATTCCGGCCGGATCTGGGCGACGAGATTGAGGCTCGAGTATCCTTCTCCGAAGTCGTCGATGGCGATGTTGAGGCCATAGCGCCGGTATCCGTCGAGGACCTTGTGCAGAAAGGTCGGATCCTCGATCTTTTCCTCTTCGGTTGTCTCGAGAATGATCCGGTCGATCGGAAAGTTGTTCTTCCGGGCGCACTCGAGGGTCACCTGAATGCACTGGTCGGGGTTGTAGACGGCGTTGACCAGAAAGTTGATGTTGAGACGGGTCGAAAGGTTCAGGGTGGTGGCGAGAGAAATGGCCTTGGCCCGGCAGAGCTGGTCGAAGCGGAAGCGGTTCTTCCGCGTGATCTGTGAGAGCACGGTCAGGGCGCCCTCCCCGTTTTTTCCACGGACCAGGGCCTCGTGGGAATGGATCGTCTTCGAGTCGATGTCGACGATGGGCTGGAAGGCAAAAGAGAAGTCGAACGGCAGGAGATCCCCCTTCATGCAGTGTTCGCAGGTGAGGGGCTCGAGCCGGGAGGACATTTCCTCGACGGACGGAACGATCGAAAGTTCCGGGTTGACCATGGGATCTCCTTCTGTCGGATGGGTTCCGGCTCCATCATACCATTATCGGGGGGCGGGTTCGAGACACTCTCCGGCGCCCTTTCCAAATCCATGGGAGGGAGGGGGCCGGCTTCACCGTTGATAGGATCCGCCTGGGACGTTATCGTTAATACACCATTCAATAAAATAATGTATTCATAAGAGGGAACCGTTCT
>DAIBSV010000441.1 GCA_027415455.1 Nitrospirota bacterium
CGAGCGGGGCCAAGACGTTCTTTCTCAACGTCAAGGTCGGGCTTACTTCGGAAATGTTCAAGTTAGGTGTCTGGCCGGATCTGAATGTCGCCCAGGTTCGGGAGAAGGCCAAGAAGACGAGAGCCGACCTTGCGATGGGCAAGAACCCCAAGGCCGAGAAGAAGGAAGGCGTCACCTTGGGGGAGTTTTTCGAGGTCTACATGGAACGGCACGGAAACGAGAAGAAGTCCGCGAAGGAATACCGCTCCCTCTACCGTCAGCACTTGGAGGCGTGGAAGAATTTCAAGCTCCAAGAGGTCACCCGCCACAAGATCGAAGCCCTTCACCGGAAGGCGGGAGAGAAAACCCCAATCAGGGCCAATCGTCTTCTCGCCCTCATCTCTTCTGTTTTCGTCCAGGCGTCCTTGTGGGGCTATCATCGGGGAGACAATCCCTGCCGGGGGGTCAAAAAATTCAAGGAGGTCAGCCGGGACCGCTTCCTCTCCGGGGAAGAGCTAGGCCGGTTCTTTGAGGCGTTGAACATATCCGAAAGCGAGACGTTCAAAGACTTCGTATTGCTGGCCCTGTTCACCGGAGCGAGACGGGCAAACGTCCTCTCCATGCGCTGGCGGGATATCGACTTTGAGCGCAACGTCTGGAAGATTCCGGGAGAAATGAGCAAAAACGGAGAGCCGATGCAGATTCCCTTAGGTCCGGACGTGCTGGAGATTCTCCGGAGACGGCGGGCGGAAACCTCTTCCGTCTTCGTCTTGCCGGGGCCGGCGGCACGGGGCCACTACCGGGAGCCCTGGAAGGCATGGGCAACCCTCTTGAAGCGGGCCAAACTGGAAGACCTCCGGATTCATGATTTGCGCAGAAGCATGGGATCTTGGATGACCATTCAGGGAACCTCCCTTCCGATTGTCGGGAAGGCCCTAGGGCACAAGACCAGTCAGGCGACAAGCGTCTATGCCCGGCTGAACCTCGATCCCGTAAGATTGGCGATGGATCAGGCGGTCGAGGCCATGAACCGAAACAGGAAGAAAACGACGTAACCCACCTCACGGGGCCTAGATCGACGGATCGAATGCGGGGATTCTCCACCCGCTGGCCCCACCCCTTCGGAGACGCAAGGAGAATGCGGACATGAAACCAGAATACCCACCGGAATTATCATGGCTTCCGGATTGGACAG
>DAIBSV010000442.1 GCA_027415455.1 Nitrospirota bacterium
GGCCGTATCCCATATCGGAGACACACATGGCTGGACAAGGAGCTTGTCGCCGTCAGACAAAACGAGGTCATCGATCGAGGAAAGGACCCTCTTCATCAGGGGGTGGGAGAGGCTGTACCCCGAAAGATGCAGGGCGACAGCGCTGTTCGCCATGGCCGGATAAATGGCCCCGAGACCCCCTTCCCCCGCCAGTCGCGGCATCATCCATTCCATGGCCGCCCTCAGGGCCTTTTTCCTGAGAAAGGGAATCGGATGTCGGTTCCAGAAGCGAAGAAGGCCGTCGAGCCTCAGGAAAAAGTTCCGGGCGGAAAAAAATTTTTTCGATGGGAGAAATCTCTCCCCGTCCGGACGGGCCGGATCGAAGAGCTCCCGGATCCCCCTTTCGGGGGACAGCGCAACGAGCGGACGGAAATGATAAATGAAAAGGAGAGGAACGATGACCGCTCTCGACCAATAGGAGACCGAATAGATCGAGACGGGAAACCAGGAAGGAAGGAGAATCATTTCGGAAGGGAGCGCCGGCACCTTTTCCCAGTCGTACTGTCCGAACATGGCCAGGGCGATGCGGGTGAAGACATTGACCCGCCCCGCTCCTCCCTGCGAAAGGATCCATTCGCGGGCCCGGACGAGGACCGGGTCGTCGGGGGAGAGCCCCGAGAGCTTGAGAGCCAGATAAGCCTTGACGGTGGCGCTGATGTCCGGGTCGCCGTCCTTGAAAAGCGGCCATCCCCCCGACTTTCCCTGGAGAGACTGGATTGCCTCGACGATTTTGCGACGCCGGTCAGGCTCCATCGGACGGCCGATGAACTCATGAAGGAAAAGATATTCGGACGGTATGGTCGCATCGGCTTCAAGCGGAGCCACCCAGTATCCGTTCTCGTGCTGGGCGGAGACCAGCCAGGAAATCGCTTGCGAAATCGCCTGACCAAGCTCGTCCCTGCGAGAATCCGACACTTCGCTCAAAGCCGCTCCGGTACGCTCGGCTTCCCGGACCCGCGTTCGTGTGGCGGCCCGGCCCGCTCCTTCCGGCCCTGTCTCTCCCGATTCCGTCATATCCATAAAGATGCTCGTCACCCTGAAAGATTTTGATTCGAACCACAATCTTCTTCTATTAACAAATGCCTTGAAAAAGGTCAAGCGATACATTCACAACTTACTGTCAAATATGA
>DAIBSV010000443.1 GCA_027415455.1 Nitrospirota bacterium
GACACTTCCCACGGATGGAACCTTCCGGGGGATGGGAGATTCGACCCTCAGCGCCTCCGTCCGGATCACGCCCCTTCCGGAGCGGGAGGAGGATCCCGGATCTCTGTAAGAACGTCTGGATCCTCCTGAGACCGAAGCTTCCGGACGATCTTCCTGGCCACTCCGGTCAGAGCCAGTCCCTCCGAGGCGGAAAGGGTGGCCCATGCATGCAGTGAAGGCGAGGTGGGGGAGGACGGAAGATGATAGCCGCTTGTGAACCGGGCGGCAATATTCATGGCTCGGCACGCTTCCATGGCCAGAAGGGCGAAATCCCTGCAGGATCCCGATCCTTCTTCCAGTGTCTCTTCGGGGGAACGGGGAGGACCTTCCTCCCGGGACTGGTTTGTGAGAATTTCCGGAATATGGCGGGAGAGAGCCACCAGGAAAGGGACTGTCTCCATTTGTGACAAATCCAGAAGATCTCCCATGAATTTCCTGAAGAGAGGTCCTTTGAGTGAAGCGGCATCCGGAAGCCGGTAAGGAGAGAGCAGCGGGTTCAGGCGGGGAGGATACGACATCGGGAGCGCGCAGGCCCGGGGATCGTGAAACAGGAAATCAAAGGGGTTTGTGCGGAGGGTTCTGACCCGGGAGGTGGCCTTCAGGACCAGCGTCCGGTGGGATCCCCCGAACCACAGGCGAGAGAGGTCGTTCCCGTCGAGATCTGCAATGCATTCGATCCGGTCGGGTTCCGGAAGGGACTCAAGGTGGAAGGAGAGAAGGGTCTGGGAGGGATCGGTGCGGGGCTTCATCCGGAGGCAGAACGGTTCGAGAAAGACCGGGTTCTCGAAGGTGAATCGCATCGAATGGACGAGGGACAGGAGCATGGCCTTATCCGGGACGGGAGAGCTTCGAGAGGGCTTCGTGGACCCATTCGTCGGGAAGTGCCTCGACAGAGGCCCGGAGCCTCTCCTGCCACCACTGGGGAAGGTGCTGGAGGTCTTTCCGGTTGTACCGGTGGTGAACCAGTTCCCGGGTCCTGTGGAGATAGAGGACGACGTCGATCGGAAAGTCGACGTCGACCGCGCTGATCCGGGTCGAGTCGAAGGAGAGGTAGGCGAGCTTGAGCGCCGACTCCATGGAGGAGGAATGGCGGAGGACCCGGTCGAGAATGGGCTTTCCGTAAGAGC
>DAIBSV010000444.1 GCA_027415455.1 Nitrospirota bacterium
AACGTCCTTTCCTCTTGAGGACCGTCGTCCCCGATCTCTCTTCCAGGTTCATTCCGGCGGATCCTTACCACGCCATCTCGAGAGTTCCCGAAGACCTAGAAGCCTCCGCGGCGTTCTTGACCCATGACGGCTTGAATGACGATGGAGAAGCCGAAGATGGGGACCACGAAAGTTCACATGCTTCTCAAAGGGGGGTCAAGGTTCCATACGTTATCCGGCCCATTGGGGCGTTAAGGACACGCTCCAATCTGAATCTCTAGACAGAACAAAATCCGGCCGACCGACGTCTTTCTATTCTCCATGAAACGGGGACAGGTTGCGAGTCCCCGAAGGAAGAGTGTGCGCGGGATCACAAGAGGCGGATTTCCAAGGGCTTCCATCCTCGAAGGCAGCGCATTCAAGAAAGTTTTGGCAAAATATTTGCTTCTAATTTCAGGAGTTCATGAGCATTCGTGGCGGTCCCGGCTCTTTGTCCGGGCTCCGACAAAGCCAGGAGAGGAAGTCGTCTGATGGGTTTTCCCGAGGTTTCGATCGTGATCACAATATATCGGGAGGGGGAACTTCTCCGGGACACGGTCGAGTCGGCGCTCGGCCAGAGCTTCGAGGATCTCGAGATCCTTCTGGTGGACAACAACGCCGACGCGGCGACGCAAAGCGTTGCAAAGGAATTTGCTTCCCGCTTCCCGCGGTCGGTCCGGATCGTCTCCGAGCCGGTCCAGGGAGCCTGTTCCGCGAGGAACCGGGGAATCTCGGAAAGCCGGGGACGATTCGTGGCCTTTCTCGACGGGGACGACATCGCCGATCCCCGTCGAATCGCGCTCCAGCGAGAGCTCTTTCTGGGGACCCCGGGCCTCTCCTTGGTAAGCGCCCGGTACGACCGGGTCTCCATGGACAACAGGACCGTGGTCCGGAAGGACGTGTCGGCCACCGAACCCAGGATCTGGTTCGAAACCCAGGAGATTCTGAAGGGGCTCTTTCCGGTGGGGCCAAAATCGGGAACCGGGGAGTCCTTGCATTTTCCCCTGACCTCGACCACCTTCTTCGAGCGCGAGACCGCCCTCTCGGCGGGAGGCTTCGACACACGGCTCAACCCCCGCTGGTTCGAGGACCTCGAGTTCTACCTGCGGATGTACACGAAGGGGGAGTTCGAAAAGGTTCCCCGCTC
>DAIBSV010000445.1 GCA_027415455.1 Nitrospirota bacterium
AGTTTTCCGCACCTGTCGCAGAGGCCGATGTCGGTGGGGAAGGCGGTCAGGAACGCCCCGATCGGGACCTGCGACAACGAACCTTACACCCCCATGAAGCCCATCGTCGAAGGGATGGGGCTTGGATGGTCTGGTCAACATGAAAAGCTCAATCTGAATCGAGAACGATGGGGTATCCGGGTAACCCGGATACCTTCCGAAAGTGGGGAGCAGGAAACCCTCTGCATGCCGCTCCGGAAACTTCCCGGCTGGCTGATGTCGATCCAGGTCTCCCGTTTGAAGCCGGAGATCCGGGAAAAAGCCCTCGCCTTCCAGAACGAATGCGACGACGTGCTGTGGAAATACTGGACGGACGGGCGCGCTCCCTTTCCTTCTCCCGTCGCGGACCGGGTGGCGCTCCGGGAAGAGGTCCGGAAGATCCTGGCGGAAGACGGAGGCCAGGGGCCTCCCCCGCCTCCGGGGCCGGACTTCGACACGGGAATCCGGTGTCTGGACGGCCTCGCGCGATGGGCCGCAGAAAAATGCGGCCGCGACGCCTGCATCGAGATCGACTGGTTTCTCCGGGAACTCTACCGGACGCTGGAGACCGGACGGGAGCGGTTGAGAAACCTGGAAAAAGCGGAGCGGACCCAGTCCCAAGCCCAGCGCCGGGCCCGGGACTGGCGGGGATCGGGCTTTGCCGATTACGTTTCGGCGGAAGTCCGGAAGGGGGGAGCGTGAACCGGGAGCTGGGGACGACGGACGCCCTTCCTCCGGCCCCGGACCGGGAGAGGCGAGCGACCCTGTCCCGGTTCCTGCGCGAGCGGGGGTACGCGATCCTCGCGGACGGGACCGGTTCGTGGATCGTCCGGACCGGAACGAAGAAAAACGGGAGACAGAGTTCTTCGGGGAAGAGCCGAAAAGGCGTAGGCAATGGTCGAAAAACCAACGGGAAGGGGTCGGAACATCCTCTCCCCTCCCGGAAGGGGAAAACGGTCCTTGAAACGCAAAACAGAGGGCAATCAGGCGGGAAAGACCCCGGAGAGGGGGATCGACAGCCCGGGAAGGGCGGGGGAGGTCAGGGTGTCGTCCTTGCGGAATTCCTGGGGATCCGGATATTTTCCGCCGGCCAGACGGAAGACCTGGACGGTCTCCGTCTCCGGGTCCACGATCCAGTACTCGGG
>DAIBSV010000446.1 GCA_027415455.1 Nitrospirota bacterium
GACGATCCAGTACTCGGGAACCCCGAACCGCTCGTAGAGGGAAAGCTTCTGCCGGCGATCCCGGATCGACGTTCCTTCGGACAGGATCTCGACAAGAAGGTCCGGGACCCCCTGGATGTTCTTCTCGCCGATGGTCGACAAACGGGCCTTCGAGACGAAGACCAGGTCCGGCACGACCACCTGGGGCGGTTTTTGGGAAAAGACCACGTCGACAGGAGCGGCGAAAATTTCTCCGAAGGGATTTTTCTGAAGGAATCCATAGATCAGATAAAAAAGTTTTCCAGAAATTTTCTGATGGCGGGGAATGGGAGACGGGGTCATGCAGAGTTCTCCATCGATCAGTTCGTAGCGGGAGGGGTCACCCTCCGGGAGCGCCATGAATTCCTCGTAGGTCCATTCCTTGAGCTTGACCGTTTTCATCGGAACCTCCTCCTTCCACGGTGCGGAAACTTATTCCTCCTACCCCCTTCCGGGGTCTGTTCCATCTTCTCCGGACCCGGGGAGAGGGCAGGAGGAGGCGGGCCTTGGGGGGATTGGCCCGTCGGCCCGCCGGGCCCCCGGCCCGGACGTTTGGAAGGACCGGAAGGCTCTCTCCAATCTATCCGCTTCGACCGCCTTCCGGACCGGTTCGGGATCGAACCCGGGACCCGTTTTCCCGTCCGGGAGACTTCCGGGCACCCCCTCCTGATCGAGCCCCCGGCGAAGAGCCGAATCCGCATGGTTCGACAGCGATCTTCCAGCCAGGACCGCGGCCTTTTTCAATCGGACCAGCGTATCGGTCTCGACCCAAATCGTGATCGGTTTTCTGGGCATGTCCTTTTCCTCCTCCGAGTCGGTCCACTTCGGAACCGAAGCGAAATCACCTCGGACCGACCCGCAAATAAATTCAAAATCCACAAACTCTTTTACGGAACCACCCCGGAACCGCTTCGAAACCGAGGCGAATCCACCTCGGATACCGCCTCGAACGAAATTTCGGCCCGCCTTACCACAACCACGCCCCGTTGCTGGATTTTCACCACCCTTGGGGTGGGCGTGGTGTCCCAACGGCAAAAACGGGGCAGGGGCGGAGCCCCGCCCACTTCGGTCGGCAGGCTCCCCGGTCTCCCCGCGCGAGCGGGGAGGAACCCCGGTCCGGACAGAACGACGCGCCGGG
>DAIBSV010000447.1 GCA_027415455.1 Nitrospirota bacterium
AGGAACGGCTCGACGCCATCGTACTCCGCCCGAATCGTCGGATCGGTCCGGACGAGGGCATTCACCCGAACCCTTCCTTCCCCGATCAGCCGGGCCGCCTCCTCCCGGGAGGAGGCCCAGCCCTTGCGAAGGACGATGGCGTCGAGCCGTTCCTTCAATCCGTTCCCCCGACCTCCGTCAGCAAACGGGAGACTGAAGGTTTTTTCGCACCAGCTCCACCAGGTGTTCGGGGGTCAACCCCACGGAGTCCCTGAGGATGCCGGGAGCCCCATGCTCCACATAGTGGTCGGGGATACCCGCAAGACGAACCCGAACCCGCCCGGCTAGATCCTCCGCCGACAGAAATTCAAGAACGGCCGACCCAAGCCCTCCGAGGACCGTCCCCTCCTCGACGGTGACGAAGAGGGAGGTCGTGTGCGCCAGCTGGAGGAGGAGCGCCTTGTCGAGCGGCTTGGCAAAACGCATGTTGACGAGTCCGGCGTCGACCCCTCCTATCTGGCGCGCCTCTCCGCCGACCCCGCCATCGACCAGATGCGCCGAAAAACCGGATCGCTCTTGCGGGACATCCCCGTCATCGGCGATTCGGTGGCCCGGTTTGCCAAGGCTGCCCATGGGCAGGTCGTGGGCATGATTTCGCCTCCGGGGCTCTGGTTCGAGGAGATGGGGCTTTCCTACATCGGGCCGATCGACGGCCACGACCTGCCGCTCCTGATCGACACGATCGGAGCCCTGAAAGATCGGGAGGGGGCCGTTCTTCTCCATGTCCGCACAATCAAGGGGAAGGGGTATCCTCCCGCCGAAAAGAGTCCCATCGCCTTTCACGGAGTCCCCCCCTTCGATCCGGAGACCGGGGCCTTCAAGAAGAAGGCCGGGGGGAACCCTGCCTATACAAAGATCTTCGGCCAGGCGATGATCGAGATGGCCCGGGAGATTCCCGAGCTGTTCGCCATCACGGCGGCCATGCCGGAAGGAACGGGGCTCACCGATTTCGGCAAGCTCTATCCCGAGCGTTTTGTGGACGTGGGCATCGCGGAGCAGCACGCCGTGACGCTGGCCGGAGGAATGGCGGCCCAGGGGGCCCGTCCGGTCGTCGCCATCTACTCGACCTTCCTGCAGCGGGCCTATGACCAGATCGTCCACGACATCTGTCTCCAG
>DAIBSV010000448.1 GCA_027415455.1 Nitrospirota bacterium
CCAGGAGATGGGGATTGTCCGTCGCTCGAAGAACGTCGGGGCGGCCCGGTCCTTCGAAGACTACCTGATGTCCGCCGAGGCCCAGGAATATCTGAAGGAACACGGCTACCACTAGCCGGAGGGAGTTCGACATGATCCACTCGGCTCTCATGCTCACGGTCGCGCTGTCTCTTCTGACGGCCACGATCCTGGCGCTTCTGGCGCTTCCTCTCGCCGGGTGGATCGTCTTCTCCGGCGGCCGAGCGAGCGCCGTGGGCGAGGCGCTTCTCACCCTGACCCTCGTTCTGCCTCCGGCGGTTCTGGGCTATCTCCTTCTCGTGGCCTTCAGCCCCGAGAGCCCTCCGGGGGCCCTTTTGGCCCGGATTCTCGGCCACCCGCTTCCCTTCTCCTTCGCGGGGCTCCTCCTGGCATCCCTGATCTACAGCCTTCCCTTCGCGGTGGGGCCGGTGGCCCAGGCCTTCCGCCAGGTTCCCCCTCCAACCCTCGAGATGGCCCGGATTTTGGGAGGAGGTCCGCTCACCGTCTTCTGGAAGGTGGTGGTGCCCCTCTCCCTTCCCGGGATCGCGACGGGATGGATCCTGGGCTTCGCTCACACCGTGGGGGAGTTCGGGGTCGTCATGATGGTGGGGGGAAACATCCCGGGGGAGACCCGGACCCTCTCCCTCAAGGCCTACGACGATCTCCTGGCCTCGAACGGACGGGGGGGGTGGGAGGCGATCCTGCCCCTCCTGCTCTTTTCCTTCGGGGCGCTTCTGGCCTTGAACCTCGTGCGGAGAAGTGGAGTTCCCCATGCGCCCGATCTCACTCGAGGCTGATCTCCTTCTTTCCCGGGGCAGGGACCGTCCCTCCGTGGGAAGGGTTCGCCTTCGTCTGGAGAAGGTCTCCGGGATCGTGGGGATCTGCGGCCCGTCGGGAGCCGGAAAAACCACACTGCTTCGGACCCTGGCGGGACTTCCTCCGCGGGGGACGGGCGTGGTCCGGGTGGACGGGGTGCCGTGGCTCGACAGCTCCCGGGGACTCGATCGTCCCCTAAAGGAGCGTCCGCTCTCCTATCTGCCGCAGGGGGCATCACCCCGGCCAGGAGATGGGGATTGTCCGTCGCTCGAAGAACGTCGGGGCGGCCCGGTCCTTCGAAGACTACCTGATGTCCGCCG
>DAIBSV010000449.1 GCA_027415455.1 Nitrospirota bacterium
CCGGAGAGTCAATCCCCCCAACGAGACATGGCTTGCCCTCGGCCCGGCCAAGAGGGGGTACAAGGCCTGGGGGCATATGGGAATCTTCATCGGAAAAGCGGGATGTTCGGTCCGGTTTGTGGTCAAGGACGAAGCGGAAGGGCCGAAGAAAAACCTTGGGCAATGGTTCCGTGCAGGCCGTGAGTCCGGGGAATGGTTCCGGAAATATCCCGAGTTGCTGGATTATGACATGGTCCATGGGACGGGCTTGGTCGGGCCATCGCTTTCCCGGAGCCCGAAGGAGATGGGGGAACGGCTTCTCCAGCTCAAGACGGCAGGGTGCGATCTGGGGTGGGTCCTCCCCTTCGACACGTCGCTCGAGACGCTCGCCGGAACGCTCGAAAATCTGGCCCCCCTTTATCGGGCGGCGAACGGATCCTGACGGATGATGGTGTCTTCCCGGCCGACGCCGGTGGAAAGGAGCGTCACCGGGACCTCGATCAGCTCCTCGATGCGGGCGATATAACGCTTGGCGTTGTCGGGGAGGGCGTTAAAATCCCGGACTCCCGAGGTGGGCTGGGTCCATCCGGGATGGGATTCATAAACGGGACGGGCGGTTTCGAGGAGTTCCACGCGGCGGGGAAATTCCTCTGTTTTCTTCCCGTTGATCTCGTACCCGGTCGCGATCTTGAGGGATGGAAGGGCATCGAGAACATCGATCTTCGTGAGGGCGATCTCCGAAATCCCGTTGATCCGGCAGGCATAGCGGACCGCGGGGGCATCAAACCAGCCGCACCGTCGAGCCCGGCCGGTAGTCGCGCCAAACTCCTGGCCCTTCTCCCGGAGGTACTCCCCCGATTCGTTGATGAGCTCGGTGGGAAAGGGCCCCGACCCGACACGGGTCGTATAGGCCTTCGTCACCCCCAGAACCCGGTCGATGGCGGTCGGACCGACGCCTGTCCCGGTGAGAGCTCCCCCGGCGGAGGAGTTCGAGCTGGTGACAAAGGGGTAGGTCCCGTGATCGACGTCCAGAAGGGTTCCCTGGGCACCCTCGAAGAGCAAGGTTTTTCCGTTTTTGATCGCCTGGTGGTCCATTCCGTCGACCTCCTGATGCCGGGACTTTATCATTTCTCCCCGGAATCGAGGGAACTGACTCTGCTCAG
>DAIBSV010000044.1 GCA_027415455.1 Nitrospirota bacterium
ACATTAAAATCGACCCCTTGTTTTTAGGTTAAATATCAAAAATACGACATTTATATAATAAATGACTAATGACTATTGATGTGACAGGAAAAGCTGGTTCCGGACCGGACGGCATGGAACCCTCCGAACCCCTGGCCCGGAAGTCTGGAGGGGAGGAGGACGCATCCTTTTCTTATTGCCCCGTCACGAAGTCAGCCAGGAGAGGCAATCCCAGGCCTCTTGTGCTGATTCCGGTAGATGGCGTCCTCCCTCCTTCCCGTCTTCTGAAGGTCCTGGACGGAGGAGACGGATGGGGATTCGAGATCGCGCCCCCCTACAGGCCGCCGGAAACAGACACCGATTTTTCGGAGGCCGAGGATGCGGGGGAAGGGGGCGGATGCATCCGGAATAAGTCCGGACAATAGTGAATCAAAATAACTTATTGAATATTGTAAGGCATCAAACAAAAACTATGATGGACTTGTAACTTTTCCTCCGACTCTTTAAGATGAAAAACCATGGAGGATCGATTTTTCATGATTTCGGCGGATCTCTTGTGACAAGCATGGCGTCCCACTCAGAGAGAGCCCGGCGCATGGCGGAAAGTCTCGATCTGACTCCCCCCGCGATCGAGAAACGCAAACTCTTCCTCGGACTCACCGCCGAGGAGGAAGGAGCCCTTTCCATCCTCCGTCCCTTCTTCCAGGAGAGGACCCCGGCCTTCGTGAAGCTTCTTCACGAACGGATCGGATCCTTTCCCGAAACCGCAAAGATCCTGGAAAAAGCCCACTCCCAGAGCTGGCTCAGGTCCCGGCACTCGGAGTACTTCGTGGAATTGGTCTCGGGCCCGTACGACATGGCCTATGTTCTCAACAGGCTGGCCGTCGGGATCGCACACCAGGAGATCGGCCTCGAGCCGGAATGGGTCCAGGCCTCCTTCGGCCTCTTCCTCGAATGGGCCGGCCGTATCCTTCGCGAGGATCCCGATTCTCCCCTTCGGGAAAATCCCGGACTGGGGGAGGCGCTCGCGAAGATCTCCCTGTTCGATTCCGGGCTGGTCATGGATTCCTATTTCATGGCCGAACGCGAGCGGATGGAGGTTCTGTCCCGGGTCTTCGAAACCAACGCCGAGGTCGTCTGGATCGTCGACGGTCGGGGGATCCTGCGCCACGCCAACAAAACTTCGGAAAAGGTGATTGGATGGTCGCCGGCGGATCTCGCGGGAAAATCGGTCGATGCTTTTCTAGCCTCCGGAGCCGGCTCCTCCAACCCGTCGCAAACGGATATCACCGCCATCGCGCATCGGGAAGGCCACTGGGAGGGAGAGCTTCTGCTGGAGCACCGGAGTGGCTCCCGCTTCTCGGTCTGGGCGACGGTGAATCTGCTCGAGGATGATCCGGCGCGCGGATTCATCCTCGAATTCCGGGACCGGACGGCGGAAAAGCTTGTCGAGCGCGAGCTTCTCCAGAAGACGAACGACCTTCTCCGCTCCAACAGGGACCTCGAGCAGTTCGCCTATGTGGCCTCCCACGACCTGCAGGAACCCCTCCGGATGGTGACCAGCTACACGCAGCTTCTGGCCAGGCGCTACCAGGGAAAGCTCTCAGAGGAAGCCGACGACTTCATCCGGTTCGCGGTGGACGGAGCGGTCCGGATGCAGGCGCTCATCAACGCCCTTCTCACCTATTCCCGGGTCGATACCCGGGGGAAGCCCCTTGTGGCCACGGAGTCCTCCGTGGCCCTCGACCAGGCCCTGGAGAACCTGAGGCTGGCGGTCCGGGAAAGCGCCGCCGCGGTCGAGCGGGCCGAACTCCCTCCGGTTTGCGGTGATCAGATCCAGATCATGCAGCTCTTCCAGAATCTGGTGGGGAACGCGATCAAGTTCCGCGCCCCCGACCGCACCCCCAGGATCAAAATCTCCGCGGAGAGGGAGGGAAGCTTCTGGCGCTTCACCGTCTCCGACAACGGAATCGGGATCGACCCCCGCTACTACGAACGGATCTTCACGATCTTCCAGAGGCTCCACACGAAGGAAGAATACCCGGGAACGGGAATCGGTCTGGCGCTCTGCAAGCGGATCGTCGAGCGCCATGGGGGCGAGATCGGAGTCCGCTCCGTCCCGGGGGAGGGATCCTCGTTCTTTTTCACCCTGAAGGCCTGTCCGGAAGAAGATCCTTCGGGCCATTTGGACGGACCGGCCGACAATCATCCTCCAGACTTGAAAGGATCGCCACAGTGACGCGCATCGAAGAGGTGGGAAGGCCGGTTGAGTTTCTTCTGGTCGAGGACAATCCCGGAGATGTCCGCCTGACGAAGGAGGCCCTCAGGGACAGCAAGGTGAGGAACAACCTGAATGTTCTGGGCGACGGGATCTCGGCGCTGGCCTTCCTCCGGCGGGAACCCCCCTACGAAAACGCCCCGCGGCCGGATATCATCCTTCTCGATCTCAATCTTCCCAGAATGGACGGACGGGAAGTTCTCTCGACCATCAAGGCCGACCCCCGCCTCCGGCGCATCCCGGTGGTCGTCATCACCTCCTCGGAGGCGGAGCAGGACATTCTCCGGACCTACGATCTCCATGTGAACTGCTACGTGACGAAACCGGTGGATCTCGACCAGTTCATCAAGGTGGTCCAGTCCATCGAGAACTTCTGGCTGACGATCGTCCAGCTGCCCCCGCCCGGCGAAACGGAGTCCTGACACCGTGATCGAACGCACTCTCAAGGTTCTTTTCATCGAGGACAATCCAGGCGACATTCTCCTGGTGGAGGAGATGCTTCATTCGACTGGAGAGCGCCGGATCGAGCTTTTGTCGACGAACCGCATCTCCACCGCCCGCGAGATGATGAAGAGCAGGGAGGTCGACGCCCTCCTTCTCGACCTGGGCCTTCCGGACGTCAACGGGCTCGAGACCCTGGAGAAAATCCACAGGATCTTTCCCGATCTCCCCATCGTCGTCCTCTCCTCGCTCGAGGACGAGGAGATGGCCGTTTCCGCCCTCCAGATCGGAGCCCAGGACTTCCTGGTCAAGGGAACCATCAACGGCCATCTCCTGACGCGCGCCCTGTTCTACGCCATCAAGAGGAAGGAGCTCGACTCGAGGCTTCAGTACCTGGCGACCCACGATTCCCTGACGGGACTCTATAACCGGAAGTTTTTTCACGACAAGCTGGACCGCTCCATCGGCTTTTCCACGAAGAACGGCCGGCAGTTCGCCGTCCTTCTCATCGATCTCTCCGACTTCCGGGGGGTGAACGACACCTTCGGCCATGCCGTCGGAGACCAGTTGCTCGTCGACGTGGGCCGGAAGCTCCAGCAGGCGGTTCGGAAAGTCGATACGGTCGCCCGCATGGGCGGGGACGAATTCGCCCTGATCCTCGAGGACCTTCCGGACGAGGAGCGCATGAAGGAGGTCGTGGGGAAGATACGCGCCGCCCTGTGCCGCATCCACGTCATCGACGGAAACGAAATCGACCTCGACCTCGCGATCGGAATCAGCCGTTTTCCCGCGGACGGGACCGGCTCCGGGGAGCTCGTCCGGAAGGCCGGTCGCGCCCTGCAGCTCTCCCGGGAGGCCGGAGAGCCGGCCCTTCACGTCTACGATCCCTCCATGGAGGAAAGCGTCGCGATCCGGAAGGGGCTCCGCTCCGAATTCGCCCGGGCCCTCAAAAATGGGGAGCTGATCCTTCATTACCAGCCCATCGTCAACATCCGGACCCACGGCCTGACGGGAGTCGAGGCCCTGGTCCGATGGAACCATCCCGACCGGGGCCTTCTGTCGCCGGCCGCCTTCCTGCCCCAGATCATGGGAACGGAGCTGATCGTGTCGATGGGAGAGTGGGTTCTGAGGGAGTCGATTGCCCGACTCTCCGAATGGCTGGGGCAGGGGATCACCCTGTCGATGTGCGTCAACGTCGACCTTCTCCAGCTCCGGAAGGCCGACTTCGTCTCCCGGCTTTCGAAGATCCTGGGGGAGCATCCGTCCGTTCCGCCCAGACTTCTGGAGCTCGAAATCATCGAGACCTCGACTGCCGAGAACTTCCCGACCCTTCCGGAGATCCTTTCCGACATCCATGCCATGGGGGTTCGCCTGGCCATCGACGACTTCGGAACCGGGTACTCCTCCCTGGCCTATCTGAAGCATCTTCCGGTCGACACCCTGAAGATCGACCAGGGATTCGTGATCGGCATGCGGAGCAACCGGGAAAACCTGGCGATCATCGAAAGCATCGTGAGCCTGTCCCGGATCTTCGGCCGCAGCGTTGTCGCCGAAGGGATGGAGGAGATGGAGTATGCGCCCCTTCTCATCAAGCTCGGATGCGATCATGCCCAGGGATACGCGATCGGCCGGCCCATGCCGGCGGACCGATTTCTCGAATGGCGCCGGGAGTGGATGGCGAGCGACGGCTCCGAAAAGCTGCTGTCTCCCACCCCGGCAAACGAGCTCTCGATTCTCTCCATGCAGGTCGCCCACCTCGCCTGGATCGAGCATATCCTCTCCCTGGGCCAGAAGGCCTTCGAAGCCGCGCTGACTCCCGGGGAGGAGGGCGCCTTTTCCTGCCTCCCGGGAGAGGGCTGGTACCTGGAGGAGGGTCGGGCGGCATACGGCGACGTTCCCGTATTTCGGGAACTCGACGCGCTCCACCGCGAGACCCGCGAGATCGCCCGGGAGATGCTGAAATCCATCCGGAACAGGAACTTCGAAGGAATGCGCTACGATTCCAACCGCCTGATTCTTTCGAAGGATTCCCTTCTCGCCCTCTACGGGACCCTCCAGAAGGACGCTCTGTTCCGCTCCATCCTCGACAGGCGGGACTTTGGCCGATGATCCGAAAGCTCCGGACCACCCAACGACCTTTTGTCCCGAACATTTCTCTCTCCTTCCCCCGGAAGGAGATTTCCGGAAAAATGTCGTGACGCTCCCACATCCGGCAGGGGGAGTCCTCCTCCCATGAAGAAGCCCCTCTCGATTTTTTTTCTCACCTCGGAGGTCATGCCCGTCGTCAAGACCGGAGGCCTGGCCGATGTCTCCTCCGCGCTCCCCCAGGCTCTTTCCTCGGGAGGTGGAGGGGAGATCGACATCCGGATCGGAACGGTCGCTTTCCGGGGCGTCGAAAAAAAGAGCGGATTTACCTTGGTCAGGACCTTCGTCTCCCGGACTCCTGCCGGTCCCCTGACGATCAGGGTTTTCGAAGGGCGTCTCGCCAAGGGAGATGTCCCGGTTTACGCGATCGATCCGGAAGGCCTCTTCGACCGCCCGGCCCTCTACGGGGAGGGGGGCACGGAGTATCCCGACAATCTCGAGCGGTTCTCTCTCTGGAACCACGCCCTTCTCCATCTGCCCGCCGTTTTGGGCTTCTCCCCTGACATTATCCACGCCAACGACTGGCAGGCGGCCCTCTCGGTTCCGCTCCTGCCGCATGTGATCCGTCCGCGAACCCAGACCAGGCCGATCCGGACGATCCTCTCGATCCACAACATGGCCTTCCAGGGCGTCTACCCGCTCGACCAGTGGCACTGGACCGGACTCCCTCCGTCCTACAACAATTTCGACGGTCTGGAATACCATGGCCGTCTCTCCCTTCTCAAGGGAGGCATCCAGTTCGCCGACCGGATCACCACCGTCAGTCCGGGCTACCGGGAAGAAGTGCTCTCGGAGCCGGGCGGATGCGGCCTCTCGGGAGCCCTGCGCCACCGTCAGGACCACTTTGTCGGACTTTTGAACGGCATCGACGACCAGGAGTGGAATCCCGCCACCGACCCCTTCCTGCCCGTTCATTTTTCTCGAAAGGATCTGGAAGCCAAAGAAATACTGAAACAGAAATTGCGGCATGAATGGGGGTTCCTGTCCGGTCCCTCCACGCCCCTTTTCGGGGTCGTCTCGCGGATGGCCCATCAGAAAGGGCTGGGACTCCTGGCGGAGACGCTGGGTAATCTGGGGGCGTCCGGAGAGCTTCCGGGAGACTGGGTCGTTCTTGGGTCGGGAGACCCTGAAATCGAAGACCGGTGGCGGAGGCTCCGGGAGTCCTTCCCGGACAGGATCCATCTCCGGATCGGCTTCGACGAAGCCCTGGCCCACCGCATCGTGGGGGCGAGCGATTTCCTGGTCGTTCCCTCGGTCTACGAACCCTGCGGCCTCACCCAGATGTATGCGATGCGATACGGGACGCTCCCCGTGGTCAATCCGACCGGAGGACTTCGGGACACGGTCGAGGATCAGAAGACGGGCCTATGGATGGAGGAGCTGTCGGGAAAAGGTCTCGGGGACGCCCTCATGAGGGCCAGGGCCCTTCGCCTCGATGGAGCGGAAATGGAGGCGATGAGGAAACGGGCGATGGGAGTCGATTCGAGCTGGAAAAGCCGGGCCAGGGACTATGCCCGCCTGTACAGGGAAGCTCTCGACGCCCCTTCCTGGCACAATCCTCCGGGTTAGGGGAGGCCAAAAGGAGCCTGACCCGGCGTCCCCTATTTCGGATTGATCCGATTTGCCGCGCGAATGGCCCGGATCATGGCCGCACCGCCCACCACGAAGGCCAGCAGCACGCCCCCGATCACAATATAGTCCATCGCGTTCCAGGACCCTGTCGATGTTGCTCCCATGACTGTCTCCTTGTCCCGTGGAATCGGGACCGTTAGGGAATTCGGCCTTCCTTCTTCAATCGTTCGATATTCAGGATATAGATCCTGTTGTTCTCGATTCTGAGAATCCCGGCCTGGACGAACGCTCCGAGAGAGCGGGATACCGTCTCGCGGCTGACCCCCGAAAGGGAGGCCAGCTCCTGGCGGGTGAAGCGGTCGTGGACGAAGGGGATCCCGCCCTCGCTTCCCCCCTCCTTTTCGAAAAGCTCGAAGAGAGTCCGCGACACTTTTTCGTAGGCGTCTCCGTAGGCCATGTGCATGAGCTTTCCGTCGGTTTCCCGAAGACGGGCCGACAGGGCGGAGAGAAGCCGCAGGGTGATTTCCGGATAATCCCGGATCAGCCGGAGAAAGGGCTCTTTCTCGATGGCGACCACCCGTGTGGGCTCAAGTGCCGAAACGTTTGCGGTTCTCGTCCCATTATCCCACAGGGAGACCTCGCCGAAAAAGTCCGGGGGATAGACGACGGCCAGGATGATTTCGCGCCCCTCCCTGTCCTCGATGGAGACCTTCACCGATCCCGAGAGAACCAGAAAGAGTTCGGAGCCCAGATCGTTGGCCTGAATGATCCGGTGGGAGGAGCGGTAGGTCCGGATTCTTGAGAAGGAGCCGATCTGGTCGAGGAGCGGTTCGGGAAGTCCATGAAAAAGGGGCATCACTTCCAGCGTGTCCCGGAGCGGAGGGATCTCCTGGTAATCGCGGGTGGTCAACGGAGAGCGCTCCCGCTGGGACGGACGGGAGTCGGGGAAGAGAGACCGAAGGCCTTTCTGTAACGGGCGTGGACAAGCATTATTTCCTCGACGGAAGGTGGGTCGACACGTTAGGAGATGCGCTGGCTCCCTCAATTATAATGGGAATCCCTCCAAACCGAAAGGGCAGATTTCCGGTCGGGATATTCCTCCTGTTTTCCCCGATTGTCCTTAGCCTTTAAAAAAACCGATATAACATTTGAAATATGGTTGTTATTCGTGTAAACTTCGGCTCGGAATTTTCCGGATCGGTCTCAGTTGAGCCGGGAGAGCCGCGGTGAGCCGAATCAATGCATCCCTGACCTTCCGGATTACCGGAAGGATGGAGGTTAGAGTGGGGGTTTCGACAGGATGCCCCTGAACGGATTCTATTAATCCCCGGGATCGGGAGTCTGTTCGAAGTCATAGGCCGGTCTTTCCGGTTTTCATCGAGGAGGGATGATGGAATCGTTCAAGCGGACCCTTGTTTTCGGGGGGGCCATCTTTGCATTGTCTGCCCTTTCGGCCTGCGCAACGCAAGGGGCGCCCCCGGCAACAAGCTCTCCTGCAGGACAGGTGAAAAAGCCAGCGCAGTCCATGCTGGCCCGGACCTTTCCCTTCATCCATTCAAAGGCTCCGGCCCCGTCCGTTTCGCCAAAACCGGCCCCTCCTTCTCCTCCCCCGGCCGCCCAGCCTCTTCCGGAAAAACCGGCTTCTCCCGTGCTCTTTTCCTCGATTCCGGACGATCCGAGCATTCAGCTCTATATCGACTACTTTCAATATGCCGACCATCGCCGCTTCAAGAAATGGCTCGAACGTTCCCACGAGTATCTCCCCTACATCCAGCAGACGTTCCGGGAGATGGGACTTCCGGAGGATCTGGCCTATGTCTCCCTGATCGAAAGCGGTTTCAGCGCCCGGGCCTATTCGCGGACGGGGGCGGCCGGCCTCTGGCAGTTCATGCGGGGAACGGGGATCAAGTACGGGCTCAAGGTCAACTGGTGGATCGACCAGCGGAGGGATCCGATTCTGGCGACACGTTCCGCGGCCCAGTATCTGAAGGATCTTCATGACGAGTTCGACTCCTGGGAGCTTGCCCTGGCCGCATACAATGCGGGGGAGGGCCGGGTGGCCAATGCCGTCTCCCGGGCCGGGACGAAGGACTACTGGAAGCTCAGAAGAACCCGGGCCTTTTCATCCGAGACCAGAAACTATGTTCCAAAAATGATCGCCGCCATGACGATCGCGAAGAATCCGGAGAAGTATGGATTCACCGATCTCGCCTACCATCCGGCGATCGTCGTGCGCCAGAAGGAGATCCACCGGTCCGTGGAGATTCGTGCGCTGGCCCGGGCCATGAACATGACCGTTTCCGAATTTCTCGCCTACAATCCGCAGTTCATCCGGTGGGCAACCCCCCCCCGGCTTCCGTCGGTGACGGTCAACGTCCCCGTGGAGGCTTCGGAAGGATTCTCGAAGCGCCTTGCCTCTGTCCCAGAGAGTGGGATCAATCCGGATGTTCCCGTCTACCGCGTCGAATCGGGAGACTCCCTCTGGTCCATCGCGCACCGCTTCCATGTTCCCCTTCGGGAGCTGATAGCGGTCAACAACCTGAAGTCGCGCCATCTCCGGCTGCGACAAAAACTGGTCATTCCGGAGACAGGAAAGGCCCGCTCGACTCGGCTTGCCTCCCGCAAGCGTTTGCGGCACGTCTCCTCCGGCTGGATCGACCATCGGATCCGGAGGGGGGATTCGCTCTATCTTCTCGCCCATCATTACCGGACCTCCGTTCGGGAAATTCTCGCGAAAAATCACCTCCGTTCCTCACGCATCCTGCGCGTCGGGGATCACATCATGATTCCCTCCCGTTGATCTTGGAAGGCCGGAAGGGCCCGGATACGCAACTTGTCGGCTAAGCTTTTGGTCCTTCCGGATTCTCTTGACAAGAGTGAATGCTCGCGTTAAAATCCCGAACGTGGGGTTTCATAAGGAATGCCCAATGTGATGTCCTGAAGAGGGTTCCGATGGGAGGCTTCTTCCGGGTGATCGCTTGTCGGCCATGTCCCCATGTCAGGAAACAATAATAGTTTCAACCGGAGGTATTCGAATGGCAAAAGGTAAAGTCAAGTGGTTCAACGCCAACAAGGGGTACGGGTTCATCTCCCAGGAAAACGGGGAAGACATCTTCGTGCATTACTCTGCCATCCAGACTCAGGGCTTCAAGACCCTCGATGAAGGACAGGCTGTGGAGTTCGAGATCACCCAGGGCCCCAAGGGACCTCAGGCGGCCAACGTAACCAAGGATTAGGCCGAAGGAGAGTGTAAGACTGATGTTCCTGCGGCGTCTTTTATCATCATCGAGGTAAAGACAGTACCTTAAGGTTGAAAAGCACAGCGAGGATCAAAAGTCATTATACATACTCTTAGATACAATAATTCAGGGAGAGCCCCGAAAGGGGTTCTCCTTTTTTTTCGACACTTCTTTTCGACGCTTCGATTCTGATCGTCGCAGACACCACCGTGAGGGATCCATGATGCACGGAAGACCTTCTCCTGCCGCAGGATTCACGCTCCTCGAGATCATGGTGGTCCTCTTCCTCGTCTCCCTTGTGGCTCTTCTCATCGCCCCGAAGCTGACCCTCAGAAAGTCGGACGACCTCGGACGCACGACACGAAAGATCGTACGGGAGATTCGGGGGCTCCAGTGGAAAGCCATTTCAACGCAGAGGATGGTCCGTCTCGACTACGACCTGGACCGGGATCGGATATCGGCAAGCGAGCTGGCTCCCTCCGGAGACCTGGTCTCCCTCAAGGGTCCGGGGGACCGGCCGTTTCTTCTCCCGAAGGGGATCCGCATCACACGGATCAGGGTCCTCCACCAGGGCAAGGTGAGGGACGGAAAAACATTCACCCAGTTTTTTCCGAGCGGGGCGGTGGAGTCCACGACGATTTCCCTGAGAGATCGCCTGGATCATCGCATGACTATCGTGATCCGTCCCATTACGGGACGGATCCGGATTGTCGCGGGGGAGTATCGGGACAGGACGCCGCCCGCTTATTACGGAGCTCCCGGAGGAGAGATCCCATCACTTGAGGGCGCGGATGACCAGTAGGGTTCGGATGGCGGGGAGATCGGAGGGGGGATTCACCCTGATCGAGGTCATGGTCGCCCTCTTCATTTTCTCCGTGGCGGTGCTCACGCTTCTGGCCGCGCGGTCCCAAACGGTCAGAACCAATGACGAAGTGCGGCTCCGGCTCCGGATGGTGGACCTCGCGAACATGAAGATGGCCGAGATCGTGGCTCGCGGATTCGCTCCGCCAGGCATCCTGACGGGGCGGTTCAAGGCCCCTTACCGGGAGTACCGATGGGTCGAGGAAGTCTCTCCCTCTCCCATTCCGATCGTCAGACAGGTCCGACTGACGGTCAGCCACGGGAAGAATGGGGAAGCCCGCTCCTTTTCACTGGTGACCTATGTCTCAAACATCCCCTGACGAATCCCTGGCCAAAAGGAGACCCGCCCGTCTCCCGGACGCGGGATTTACCCTTCTGGAGGTCCTTGTGGCCTCCGGGATCCTCGCGGTGATCCTGGGCCTCCTGTTCGTGGCGATCCACCAGACGGAGCGGACCATCGGTGAAGTCGAGTCGGGGAGCCGGTTCGAGCGCAAGATGGAGATCGTCCGGTATCTCCTGCGCGAGGAACTCCTTGGAGCCTATTTGAACCAGAATGATCCCCTGACCTTGTTCGTCGGTTTTCCGAACCATCTTCACGGACGCGACACCGACTCGCTCATGTTCACGACTCTGGCCCAGACGCGGCTTTCCCAGACCTCTCCCGTCTCCCATCTCGAGGGAGTCCAGTACATTCTTTTTAGAAGTTCGGGGACCCGGCTTTTCACCCTCGTTCATGAACAGAACACGAATCTTCTGTCCTATGGAACACAGGCGGTCATCCCGGAAAAACTTCTGGGCGACGTCTGGTCTCTCAGAATCCGGTATTTCGACGGAATGCTCTGGACAGACAGATGGAACTCCGTTCAAACCCATGCGCTTCCGCTATTGACGCGATTCGACATTGTCGTGGAGGACAGGAAGGGGAAGAAAGAGCGTTTTTTTGAAGAGGTTCAGATTCCGCAGTCTACTCTGAATCAGAATCAGGGGGGAGGAAATGAGATCCCGGAAGGATCCGGGTCCACCGGGAACTAGAAACGTTCGGGGTGGCCGGATTGGGGATTTTGTTCCTTTGAGGAGTGGAGCGCCAGATCCTTGAAGTCTTGCCAGCATGAAGCGCAGATGTAAAGACCCGCTTCCCGACTGGAGGTCACTGATGACACCCTGTCACAAATTTCGCACTCGACAAGGAACGTTTTTGCAGTTTGCATAAACGCCTCTCTTTCTTTGGTGCGTATTCCATACTACGGGGGAAGGGTCTTTTCTGTCAAGAGTTTTTCTGAAATAGGATGCACGTCAGAATTTTGAAAATCTTCAGATATGGAATCCTTACTTGTATGACTTTAATGTTCGCACATTGCAGAGATGGAGGATGCCCATGAAAACATTGTATTTCCAGGAGCTAGAACGGCTGGAATCCGAACGCTCCCGCATCTGGCGCGAGATTGGACATGCGCCCGCTTGCCCCCCTGGGCCGCAGGTCAGGAGGGGGAATGCGCGGGCGAATATCCCAAGGGAGTCCGAAAGAAGTCTCGTGGTTTTAGAAATACAGGAATTGACATCCTCCCCTCCCTCTCGCTTCGCTCGCCGCGAAAGCGGTAAGAAAGGGGATTCCTTCCTGCCATCTCCCCGGTCGGACACGGGGATGGATTTGCCGGCCTGAAGGGTCAGGCGACGAACTCGCCGGGTTGCCCCGGCGAACAGGCGCGACGGGCGTGCCCCGCCCTGAGTATGTTCTTGGCCGCATTGACGTCGGCGTGGTTGGCGTGTCCGCAGGAGACGCACCGGAACGTGGACTGATCCGGCCGGTTCTCCGCCGACACATGGCCGCAGTCGGAGCAGGTCCGGCTCGTGTTCCGGGGATCGACCCGGATCAGGCGGCCTCCCCGTCCCGTCAGCTTGTCTTCGAGGAAAGAGAGGAACGTGCCCCATCCCTGAGACAGGATGGAGCGGTTCAGTCCGGACTTCTGCCGGACGTTCCGTCCGGGCGTCTCCCGGGTGCTCCGGGCGCTTCGGGTCATGTTCCGGATCTTCAGGTCCTCGACGAAGACTGCGGCTTGGGTTTTGCCCATCGCAGTCGAGGCCTTGTGGAGAAAATCCCGACGCATGTTGGCCACCCGCTCATGGGCTCTCGCCACCCGGAGCTTCTGCTTCCGGAAGTTGCGGCTCTTTTGCCCTTTCCGGAACTTTCGGGAGAGTTTCCCCTGCTCCCAAGCAAGATTCTTTTCCGCCCGTTTCATGGCGGCGACAAGCTCCGGAGCCGGATGGATCCGGGTGCCGTCCGAGAGCGTGGCGAAGGAGACGACCCCGAGATCCAGTCCGATTTCCGGGGAGGTTCTTGGGGTTGGTTCCTGAACGTTCCTTTCCGTCTGGATCGACACGGCCCACCGTCCGGCCTTGCCGGTCACGGTGGCGTTCCTGATCTCTCCCGCGATCTGCCGGGAGAGGCGAATCTTGACCCATCCCACTTTCGGGAGAAAGATCCGGGGAAGGAGATTTCTCCCCTCCGCATCCCGGGTCGCAAGATCGAGCGTCACCTGGAGAGGATCGGGAT
>DAIBSV010000450.1 GCA_027415455.1 Nitrospirota bacterium
GCGGATTGGGACGCCCGAGCCGCCGAGCATCAGGTGACCAAAGAAACCGTAGAAGCTGCAAAAGGGCTGGAAAAAGAAATCCCTCCCGGAGGGATTTCTTTGACCCAAGAGGAGAGGGCGGAAATCCTCCAGAAACTCACCACCATGGAAGCCGTTTTTGCGGAGCAGGATCTTTACAAAGGAGCCGCAATCGCCCTCTCCCACCAGGGCCGGGGGCTGGAAGAGGTCAGGCAGGAAGTCGCGGCCCTCAAACATCACCCGGACATTGTGAAGCTGAGAGGTCAGGACGGCAAGCAGTATTTCACCACCCTGGAGATGCTGGAGCTTGAGCGCGGGATCCTCGCCCGGGCCCAGGCCGGAAAAGAGGACCGGTCCCATGTCCTTAGTGAAAAGATCGTCCAGGAGGCCATTTCCCGGTTTGAGCGGGAGAAAGGCTTCGGTCTCAAACCGGAACAACTCCGGGCGGTCAATTATTTGGCAAGAGAGGAAGGCTTAACGAAGGGTATTCAAGGATGGGCCGGGGCAGGGAAAACCACGGCTCTGCAACCCGTCAAATATGCCATGGAAGCAGAGGGCTTTGAAGTCATCGGAACCGCAATTCAGTCAAAAGCCGTCAAGGCCTTGAGCGGGAGCGGGATCAAGAGCCAGACCGTGGCGAGTTTGCTTATCGAACTGGAGGGATATGTCCGGGACGACGGGACAAAGGTCGATCCCACGCGCAAGCTCACAAATAAGTCTGTCGTGATTTTGGATGAAGCGGCCATGTGCGATTCCCGGAGCCTGGCCAGACTCCAAAGCCTGGCCAGCGAAGCCCGAGCCAAACTGATCCTTGTCGGAGATGAAAAACAGGTTCCCCCGGTTGCGGCTGGAAACCCCTTCAAGTCACTCAATGCTCTTCTCCATTTTGAGGAACAAAAGGAAAACTACCGTCAACAAATCGATTGGCAAAAGGAGGCCGCAAGGGAGCTTCGTGAGGGGAAAGTCCGGGAGGCCCTTGAGCGTTTCGCCGGAGCGGGAATGTTGACCACGGCAAAGGATCGGGATTCGGCCCTTAACGGACTCGTTGAAAAATGGGCCGGAGAGTATAACCCGGAAAAGCCTGGGGCGATTGTCCTGACCGCATCGAGGAATGTTGACG
>DAIBSV010000451.1 GCA_027415455.1 Nitrospirota bacterium
AGGGCGGTCTTCAGACTGTCAAGGAGGGGACCGAAGACCAGCCCGACCTCTCGGGGATCGACGGACTCCAGCCGGGAGTGGAGGGATCCGAGGGAGGAAAATCCCCGGTTCCAGAGGATCGGCCAGGGATAGTGGGGTGCCGTTTCGTCCGTCTCTTCGAAGCTCCACAGGTCGGTCCTCCCCTCTCCTGGAGAAATTTCGTCGTAGGTCGGAAGGAAAAGGCCATAGGATTGCTCACGAAGAGCCTCGAAGGATTCTCTTGTTCCCACGTCCGGAAGCATTGCTGCCACAACCTGCATATTTTCCCGAATCTGTCCAATGGTCCCGGACCGCTTCCAGTGGTCGAACAGGATGCGGTACCCCGACCAAGTCTGGTCGCCTCCCACGGCAAAGAGAAGGACGAGGTTGGCTCCCAGTGAGGTCACGCAGGCTGAGGCCACCTCGTCGATTCCCGCCCGGGAGTCGAGAAGGACCACGTCCGGCTTCCATCGCTCCTCGAGCGATCCGATCAGCCGGGAGAGGCGCTCCGACCAGCATGTCCGGATTCCGTCCGGCAATATTTTCGGCATGAAGATCCGGCCGAGCTTTGAGACGTACTCTCCCGGTTCCCTTCCGTGGGCGGGAACCACATAGATCTCCCCGTCGTGGGACAACAGGCTCGTCGCGGTCATCGAATCGAAAACCAGGTTCCCGTTGTCGACGAGATCCTCCACGAGCCAGTCGACGAGGCCGTATTGGGGGCGTCGGTCTTCGGGAAGAAGCGACGCGGAAAGGCCGGGGGATTCGAGGTCGAGATCCAGGACTAGAACCTTCTTCCCGGATTGGGCCAGGCTCCAGGCGGAGACGGCCAAGGCGGTCGAGCGTCCGACCCCTCCCTTGACCGAGAAGAAGACGATGCGCGGCGCCCCTGTGGATTCGGGGGCGATGAGGTTCCAGGGGGTTTCCGAGACGAGGCGGTCGACGACCAGGACAGTTTCCATGCCGTCGAGAGGAAAGGACGGCGCCCCTCCCCGAGCATTCTCCATGTCCTTCTCGAAGATCAGGAATGACTCATCAGGGGCGGCATGGGGGCCGAGCTCTTCCTTAAGACGGGACGCGAGATCGGAAAAGAGATTCCTGTAGGGGGGA
>DAIBSV010000452.1 GCA_027415455.1 Nitrospirota bacterium
TCGGGCCGGAGAAGGGGATTCCGGTTTTTTCGGATCGTTGGGGTGCAATCCTTCGGCGGGGAATTCTTTTTGAAAATCCGACTCCAAAGAGGACAATGCCATTTCCAGGAAATGAATTGTCTGTCGGAGGCCCTGAATAATGGAGGCCCTGCGAATTTTTTCGTCGTCATCGGTGCGATTTGCCATGATTTTCCTCCTTCGAGTGTTATTTGTATTGCAATGGAGCCAGCCAGAATGTCTTCCGGCCCCGCTCCGTTTTGACCATCCGATTCTTTCTGGAGGGAGAAGACCGACCCCTCAAGGGGTCGGATCTTCGACCCAGGCTCTAAAAAGCCTCTATGCTTTTCTAGCCTCTATAGGAAAGGTCGTTTTCCGGGGCTTCTGGGGAAACCTTCCGGGGCTTTTGGGGAAACTTTTTCATTTTTCCGGGGCTTCAGGGGAAACCATTGACTCCGGAGTGGCTTCCAGAGACGTTTCTTGAGATGGTGGCTCCGGACCTTGCTCTGCATCGATCACCGCGCCGGTGCTAGCCGGAAGGGGAGGGTTCGTGAAGAACACCTTCGGATGACGTTTGTACCGAAGCATCTCTCCTTCCACATAAATCCCGAAATTACCAAGCTCTGTCTTGAACTTTTCGGGCTTCGCCATTATTTTTGATATAGTCCCCTTGGTCATTCCTTCTTCAATCGCCCCAATGATTTCCATCACCTTCTTTATCGAATATCTGCACTCCTCCTCGTGGGTCAGGAAAAACAGGATGATCGCCCGGATCGTCCCGTCCGGGATGGACACAATCTCCGGGACCAGAGGGTCGTAATGGACCCGCAGATCCTCCTTGAAAAACTGCATGAAGTTCGGGGAAAGTCTGATTTCATAGAGACAGTGCCCGCGCCAGGACGTTTTTATTCCTGTCCGCTCTGGATTGTCAGGGTGGTTCTCGTCGTAGGTATGGCTGTCGAGGATCCCGCTCTCTCTCGTATTCCCGGTCCGGTTGCTGTGGACCCTGAGTTCGGCCCGGCGCATATCCCGGATCCGCTCAATGAACCGCTTGTGCCCGCTTCCTCCTGCGTATCCTCCAAGCGCCTTTTTAACTTCCCAGGCGTCGAACCAGACCGCCAT
>DAIBSV010000453.1 GCA_027415455.1 Nitrospirota bacterium
CTCCAGGAAGTTTGCGGCGGGAAGAACGAAAGCGGGGTAGAGATGGTGAAGGGAGTCCATGTCCCGGTAGCGTTCGAGGTGCTGCTCGAAGGCCCAGATGCAGAGGGCGGTTTCGTCTTCCTGGATCGGATAGGGCGGGGATCCGGGAACACCGGCCGGGTGCCAGGAGGATCCCGGCGAAAGGGTCGGATGGTATTTGTGGAGCAGGTACCCTTCCCGGGAGAGAAGTCCTGGCAGGAGACGGTAGAAGCGGCGGGTCAGGTCTCCGTATCCGGCCTTGTCCAGGGCGTGGGCAATGATCGCTCCGTCGCGGGGCCAGAGGTAGGAATAGGTATCCCTCGACAGAGAGAGGGAGTCGGAGTCGACGGCGGCCACGATGGAGCCGTTGGCGGCCATGTGATTCCTGAGTATGAAGAGGCTGTGGCGGAAAAGGCGGCGATAGGGTTCCGGGAGACGATCCGATGAGGCGGGCGGAGTGTCGATCCAGAAGTCGAAGAAGCTCCGGGTCCGGGAGAGGGAGCTCTTTTCTCCGGTCTTGACGGCCTTCGCCAGAAGATCGGTGACAAGATCGTAGGAGGAGGCGGCGGCCAGGAGGGAGGTCCTCTCCGCGGAGCCGCCCGCGGGGACCGTGATCCTGACCGAATAGACGGAATCGACCGCTCCCTGTGCGATGGGGTTGCCCTCGAGCCGCCCGTCCTCGGCATCCTTCCATGTTCCCTCCCGGTGGCCGTGGCGCGCCCCGCAGGCATACTGGTCGAGCGACGGTGATCCTCCCTCAAGGGTGGCCATCAGGAAGTAAACGTTGTCTTTGTAATGGAGCATGGCCCGGTGATCGGGAAGGAATGCCGCGGTATTCCCGATGTCGGAGTGGGCAATGTCCATGTCATGGTGGAGAAAGAGCAGAACCTCCGAATTTCCGCCACCCGTATTGTCGATCCGGATGTGGCGGTAAAGAATGTCTTCGGACGGGTCGATCCAGTCCGTGAGCAGGAATCGGAGCTGGGGAAACTCCGGGATCCTGACGTGCGTCTCGATGACCGGGGCCCGTTCTCCATAGGACCGGGAAAGAATGTGGTCCGGGCTGAGCCAGGCGAAGGCCCCCCCCCGAGGCCAAGCCG
>DAIBSV010000454.1 GCA_027415455.1 Nitrospirota bacterium
TGGCCCGGGCAGTTTTGGCGAGAACCCGGGAGAGGGTTTTGTCGAGGTAGGCCACAGCCTGTCTTTTGAGATGGGTGGGATGGATCCCGCCTTTTTCCCGGGAACTCGATTCGACACCTTCCCACAGGATCCTCCCGCTCCGGGCCCGGACCAGGAAGAGGTGAAGCGAGGCCTGGGCCGAAAGGGAGGCTCCGGCCGCCATGTCCAGCGTGGAGATGAATCCGAAAATCACCCGGGGATGGTCGAGTTCGAACTGGTAGTCCAGAATCGAGCCGCACAGGACCAGGCCCTGGACGGTCCCCGTCACCTTCACCACGGGATGCGCCCGTGTCCCTCCAATCCGGCAGTGGACATTCGGGTCGTAGGACACAGACATCCCGTAGGACCTGAACTGGGTGACGAGGGCTGTCGTCACATGATTCGGAATGTTCTGGGGGGTGTAGAGGGTCCCGGTTCCCTCCCCCCACCCGACGGTGTCCACCATCCCGGTGGGGGCATACTCGAAGAAGCGGAAGCGATGGTCCGCAAGCGGAGCCACGACGAAGGACCGCTGCATCGCGGAAGCGCCGGGAATTGGTCCCTGCGGAGTATAGGGCGAAAGATCCACCCGGTTGTGGGCGCAGCCGGACAGAAACAAAAAGAGGATAGGGAGCGCCGCGACAGGAAGGCGCAGGCGCGGGGTGAGGGACATGGCATCTCCTCCCTTGAGAAAGGGGAACGCAAAAGGGGTTCTCTTCCAGACTACCCCCGGAGGACTCCCACTTCAAGCCACAATCTCTTTTGAGGCTCTTTTGAGGAACCTCCCGGAACGTTCAGCGGACAAGGATCCGGACCCGTCAATTGATCCTCTGTCCCGATTTCGATAGAATGCCTTCGGGATCTTCCGCCACTCACACCTGACCCATGGGGAGCTTATCGCCGTTGTTCCGACGCCACGCCTCTCGCCTTCCCCGAAGCCTTCAGGCCTTTCTCGGACTCTTCGGCCTCGTTCTCATCCTCTCGGCGTGCGGCGGAGGTCCCACCGTCGCGACCTCCACGGGCCGGGTCCTCTATGTGGCCACCACCAGCGGGATCTACGGATTTTCGATCATGAGCACCGGAACCTTGAATCCCCTCT
>DAIBSV010000455.1 GCA_027415455.1 Nitrospirota bacterium
ATTCTCGAAGGGCTTCGCCCGGGAGAGGTCAGGCGAAACCAGGTGATGGAGATCGGAGGGATCTCCCTTCTCTCCACGACCGAGGCGCTCTCGGATCCCGTGTCCGGGAGGCCCCTGGGATTCATGACCCTCTTCCGGGACGTTACGGCCGACAAGATGCTCGAGAATTCGGTTGAATCTCAGAGCCGTTCCTCCCAGGTCCTTTCCACGGCGATGGGGGAGCTCGATTCCGGCATCCGGGAAATCGTGGCGGCGACCGGCAAGGTGGCGGCCGAGTCGCAGAAGACGCGCTCCGAAGGAGAGGCGGGACGCCAGACCCTCGAAGCGCTCCTCTCCCAGGTCCTGGAGGCGGGAGAGGCGATGCGCGCCCTGGCCGAGGTCGTGAACGGGCTCAACACCCGGAGCCAGGAGATCGGAAAGGTGGTCGAGGTGATCGACGACATCGCGAGCCAGACGAATCTTCTGGCCTTGAACGCCGCGATCGAGGCGGCGCGGGCCGGGGAGCAGGGGCGGGGGTTCGCGGTGGTGGCCGACGAAGTGAGAAAACTCGCGGAACGGACCATCCGGGCCACCAAGGAGATCGGCTCGACCATCCGGGAGACCCAGGGGGAGACGACCCGCACGGCGACGCTCATCCGTGGAACCCTCGGAAAGGTCGAGGAAAGCCAGAAAAAGGCCCAGGGGGTGGGAACGGTCTTCGCCTCGATCGTCGATCATGCGTCGATTCTCTCCGAGACCCTCAAGGGCATCGTGGGGGTGACGGAAAAGCAGTCCCGCAATGTGTCGGCCGTCCGGGGGCAACTCGATTCATTGGTGGCCGAACTCAACGGGAATCTCAAAAAGGTGACAAAAGGACACTGACCCGGATCCATTCAGAGAAGTCCTTTCGGATCGGGCGTCGGTCAACATCGAGGAGGAGGTGCGATGGCATCGGAGATCGTCTTTGATTCCCCCAACCACAAATTCGTCTGGCTCGGCCGCGACGAGACCGGCCTCGAGGAGGGGGTGCAGACGAATCAGTACCTGATCGTCGACAACGGCCGGGGGACCCTGCTCGATCCCGGGGGGTTCGGCCACCAATGAATCGAGTTGCCCCCGGACGGCCGACACATTGC
>DAIBSV010000456.1 GCA_027415455.1 Nitrospirota bacterium
CTCCAGAAGTACCTCAACGCCGACATGATCGCGATCGCCAAGAACCGGGACGTGGCGGTCGCGGAAACACTACAGGGCTGGATGGACCACTTCAATGCCGGGGATCCGACCAAAACCCTGCTGACCGCATACAAGAGGGCCGATGTCGCCGAGCTGAACGCCCATGCGCGGGCGATAAGCTTGAACTTGGGACACCTAACTGGGCCCCAGGTCGAGACGACGGTTCGCGACCGGGACGGGAATTCCGAAGGGACCCGGGAATTCCAGGCGGGAGACCGGCTCTATTTCAAGAAGAACGACAGGAGGATGGGGGTCATGAACGGGGAGACCGGAACCCTGACGAAGATCGACGTGACGAGCGACGGGAGGGACTGCCTTTTCACGGTCAGGATGGACAAGGGAACGGAGGTCCGGTTCGATCCCCGGGACTACGCGCAGATCGATTACGGATACGCGGTCACGATCCACAAAGCCCAGGGGGAGACCGTCGACTTTTCCTCGAACCTGGTCACGGGGATGGGACTGAATGCCCTCTACGTCCAGTTGACCCGCCACCGGGACGGGACGCGGATCGTATTGACCGAGGACCAGATCGACCGAATGGCCCAGAACCAGGGGATTGAACTCGCTCCCACGGACAGGATGATCGACTTCACCGAAAATCTTCTTGCCGATAAACCGGAGCTCGCCCCGCTGCTTCCGGAAAACTGGAACAAGGATTTCGATGTCTGCCGGGGATTCCTCGACAAATACTCCGGGGTCACACTCGGGGGCCGGAAAGATCGGGAAGGCTTCGACGGCCGGCTGGAGAAGGTCAAAGCTCTTCTCTCCTCGATCCGGAAGAATGAGAAGATGAACGCCCTGGACTTCGAGGTCGTGGACGAAAAAGAAAGGAAAGAGGATCGGACGGTCGGTAAGGAAGTCCAGAAGGAAACGGAGGGGAGGGAGATCCCGGGGGCAGGAGGAGTCAGGCAAACCGGGAGATCAGATGAAGAGATCCGGCCGAGGGAACGGGAATACAAGCCGGAGCGGGGAGGTATGGAGATGGGGATATGACGGGCTCGCAGACAGGCCAGAGCTCCCATAGGGGGCGGGCATACTTTTTGACAAAAGG
>DAIBSV010000457.1 GCA_027415455.1 Nitrospirota bacterium
TCGCGTCGGTATCGATGTTGGCCCGGTCTATCGGGGCGACGACGGCGGTCATGGTCACGAATGGTTCCATGGGTTGGTCTCCACGGACGAAGTCTACGGTTCGCTTCTTCCCTCGGATCCTCCCTTCACCGAGCGGACCCCCTATGCCCCCAATTCGCCCTATGCCGCCTCCAAGGCTTCGTCCGACCATCTTGCCCGGGCCTATGTCCACACCTACGGCCTTCCCCTTGTCACGACCAACTGCTCGAACAACTACGGTCCCTGGCAGTTTCCCGAAAAGCTCATTCCCACCGTCATCCTCGCCGCCATCGAAGGACGTCCCATCCCCGTCTACGGGGATGGCCTCAACATCCGGGACTGGATTTTCGTGGAAGACCACTGCGAAGGAGTCATCGCCGCCTTCGAAAAAGGAAAGACGGGAGAGACCTATGCCCTGGGAGCAGGGAACCCCCGAACCAACCGGGAGGTGGTGACGGCCATCCTGGAGACTTTAGACAGGATCCGTCCTTCCTCCGACGGATCCTCTTACGCCAGGCTCGTCACCTCCGTCCCGGACAGGCCAGGCCATGACAGGCGCTACGAGATCGACGCCGCAAAAGCCCGGCGGGACCTTGACTGGAAGCCGGCCCACACCTTCGGACAAGCCCTGGAAAAGACCATCCGGTGGTACCTCGACCATACCCCTTGGTGGAGCGACCTTCGCGCCCGCTATGACGGGTCCCGTCAGGGGACAGGACGAAGCCAACTCCCGGGAGGAGCACGATGAAAGGGATTCTTCTGGCCGGAGGCTCGGGGACGCGTCTCTACCCTCTGACGAGAGCGGTCAGCAAGCAGCTGATGCCGGTCTACGACAAACCCATGATTTACTACTCCCTGACCACCCTCATGCTGGCGGGCATCCGGGAGATTCTTCTCATCTCCACTCCCGAGGACACGCCGCTCTTCAAACGTCTGCTCGGAGACGGCTCCCAATGGGGGATCTCCCTCTCCTATGCCGTCCAGCCCAAGCCCGAAGGGCTCGCTCAGGCCTTTCTGATCGGGGAGTCGTTCATCGCCACCGATCCGGTCTGCCTGGCCCTGGGAGACAACATTTTCTATGGGCATG
>DAIBSV010000458.1 GCA_027415455.1 Nitrospirota bacterium
ATCGAAGAAGCGCCGATAATTCAGGGTTCGCGTCACCGTTTTCCAGTGGGACAGCCAGTAGGCCTGGGCGGAAAGAAGGGCGTCCATCCGGTCGAAGGAGGAGGAAATCCCCCGGATTCCCCGATATTCGGCCAGAACCCGTTCCAGGGCCTCCCGGAACAGGTCGTTGCTCTGGTACAGCCGTTTCAGAAGAAGGTGGAGCGTCCGTCGGGAGCGGGATCTGAGGCGCCGGGACAGGGGATCGGAACGACGTTCGGGAAGGGATTCCGTGCGTTTTAACAAAAGGTCGAGAGTGTTTCGGAGCAATTCGGCATCAGGGCGAGATCCGGAGGGAAGAGCCTCCTTGATCTCCCGGAAGACCGGGGCCAGCGTGGCCGGGTCGACGGGGAAAAGGGTCTCGTAGTAGCGGACGGCGAAGCCGTTTTTACCGTAGACCAGTTCGAGTTCCTGGTTTTCCAGAACTTTCCGGTAGGAGTCGCCGAGAACCGGCAGGCTGAGCCGGTGCTCGAGGGCGCGCTGGGGCGGGTTCCAGTCCACGTCGAAGAACATGGAAAAGGGGGGAGGCTTCTCCGTTTTCAAGAAGATCCCGCCACCAGGGATTTTCATAGTGGGCGGCCATGTGGTTGGGGACGATGTCCAGAATCAGACCCATTCCCCGGCTCCGGAGTGTCCGGGACAGGTGCTCCATGTCGGCGGGAGTTCCGATCTCGGGGTTTTGCCGGGTGGGGTCGATGAGGTCGTAGCCGTGTCCGCTCCCCGAACGGGCGGCGAAGAGGGGGGAGGCGTAGATCGTGGTGACACCCAAGCGCTCGAGATAGGGAACGAGGCGTGCGGCCGCTGTCAGGCGGAAGTTCCGGGAAAAGCCCAGTCGGCAGGTGGCAAGAGGAAGCGGCCCCGTCTCCCCGGTGAAATAGGGCTTCATGGGCTGGTCTCGGTCAGAAGGAGGATCCGGTAGGGCTCGAGAAGGAGTTCCGTCTGGTCGGCAGGAGAGAAGGTGGAGGCCTTTCCTCCGAAGAAAGGACCCGAGTCGAGAAGAAGGGAGAGGACCCCTACCTTCCAGTCGGTCGGGAAAAATGGAGCCGGGAGGGTCCGGGGCTCCCGG
>DAIBSV010000459.1 GCA_027415455.1 Nitrospirota bacterium
GTCTCCCTCCCGAAGAATGGTCCCCTCCCAGTCCTTCTTCGAAAGGATCGCCAGATTCACTTCGCAGACGATCGGACGGTCAAGAAATCCCATCTCACCCACCAGGGCCCGGAGGGTCGTGCCCTCCTCCACCTGCCTTTTTTCCCCGTTCACCGACACGAGCGGCATCGAATCCTCCCCGCCTACATTTTTTGAATTTCCTGTATTATACTTTAAAATTGGATAGGCATGATATTGATAAAAAAAGCTTTCGGGTCACCGACGGGACAGGCCATGATCGACACGCGTCTCCAACGATATTTTTTCCTGGGTCAGATCGCCCTGGTCTCCGCGACCTCCTACATGGCGGCCGACGCCGTGAACGAGACGATCCGCGACCGGATCTCGGGCCACTTCACCATTCCGGAGGTCCACGGCATGATCGTCCGTCCCCGGACCGCCCTTCCCTCGGCGGCGGATATCGCCTCGATCGCCCGTGGCAACCTGTTCGACCCCGCCCGCAGAGGACGCGCCATCTCCTTCCCGGGTGACCTCGATCTCGGGGCCGCCGCCTCGCGGGGAGGCGTCGAGGAAGGGGGATCGGTGGTGGCGGTCGGAAGCTGGAAGGACCAGAAAAATCTTCCCGTTCTCCGCCCCGATACCCTGAAGCTCCGGCTGGTCGGAACCCTCATGGGCTCCGGGACCGTTTCGGGGGCCGTGCTCGAAGACACGGCCAAGAAGACCCAGAAGTTCTACCATGTGAACGATCCGGTGATCCCCGGCAGGGTGAGCCTCGCCCATGTCCAGAAGACATCGGTCATCCTGAAGGTGGGGAACTCCTACGGGATCCTCAAGGCCCGCTTCACGGCGGAGGACGATGGGGGCCAGGCGGTCTCCGCGACCGAATCGGCCTCTCCCCACGGCATCCGAAAACTCGACGACAACCACTGGCTGATCGAGTCCCGGGCCATCCATTCGGCCGTCCGGAACCTGAACCAGCTCATGATGCAGGCCCGGGCCGTCCCCAACATGGTGGGAGGAAAGCCGAACGGCTTCCGGATCGTGGAGATCCAGCCCGGGAGCCTCTACCAGGAGGTGGGGCTCCTGCCGGGTGACGT
>DAIBSV010000045.1 GCA_027415455.1 Nitrospirota bacterium
AGAGCCCGTTCTGTGGGATCATCCCCTCCCTTTCGATAGACGGGGGTATTGGTTGTCCAGGACTCATAGGTCCATCCCTTTGGAGACTCCATGCCGATTTTCCGGACCGTCACGGTCGGAAGAGACACTGTGGTCGGAAGATCCCTCCGGCCTGAAAGGTAGAGCGTGACAGAATGAATGGAGAGCATGGATTCATGGGAGGCGGACACGACGGAATAGGCAAAAGGATTCTGGCCTGAGGCAAAGAGATCAGAATCCGCAAATGCGTCGGGACGGAAAAGACCGAACGTCAGGAGTGCGATCGCAAGGAATCCGATCCTGGTCTTCGGATACAAACGAGAGTTTTGCCATTTTTTATTGGGGGTTTTGTTCCCATTTTTACCGTACGGGCCCATTGCGACGCTTATCTTCATCCAAATCTCCTTTCTCTACTATCGTGGTCAATGAATACCTGGACCCGTCCGCCAGCTGGAGGGATCAAAACCTTGAGGATTAAGCAGAAAGGTCCGAATCACCCGCTCCTCCTCCGGCGTCACCCACAGGGAGAGCTTCTTTTTTCCCTGGGCCCTCATCTTCGCCGCATGGCGGGCAACTCGGACAGCATTTGCGGACATTGTTTTCTTTCCTGTTTTTTGTCGGCTGGGCATTGTCTTGTCCTCAAGAGGAATGAATGCCGATGTCTGACGCGCGATTGGATCAATACGATGTTGACTTCTTCGGCATCGAAGAAAAGCGATATAGTGCGGATCGAGTGCAGGGGGGTCTATCGTAATTAGATTAACCCCCTTCATCCGATATACCCGACTTTTCTAACTTCTCGATGTAGTCTTTAAAAATTTTCTCGACTAAAAGCCTTGATGGCAGGCCCGCGTCCATCGCCAGCTCCTTGATTTTTTCTCCTAAATTCTCATCAATCCAGTATAAAAACTGAGCCTTACCTTCTTTTCTCAGTTTTTCCCGTTGTCGCTTTGCTATCTCTGTATTCGTTAAGGGCTTATCGCCTATTGTTTTTCTTTTGCGTTCGGCCATGACTTGCCTCCTTTATTATATACATTATACACGGTTGTCCCGTTCACATCCCGGGCATCCGGGGTTCCCAAGGAAAGCCCGTCATGCCTATGCCGGAAACTCCTGTTTCCGGGCTGGAAAAGTCCGGATATGCCGGAACCTTGCCGACAGGAAAATCTTTGTCAATGAAGACCGTCACGGTCGTCTTTCCCATTTTGACGCGGGTTTCTTTTCCGGAAACCATAGGAACCAGTTTTGTCAGGATTTTTTCGGAGACACCCTCCGCCTTTTCAACCGCCGGGTACTCTTTCGCGCAGGGGGTTTGCACCCTCTTGGCAGTATCGGGGACGATTTTTCCGGACCGTGTCCGAATGGTGATTCTTGCGAAGAGATCCTTGTTTTTCCGGGTAAACCGGACCGTTCCGGAATCTCCGACCGTCAGGTAAGAAACCTGGGGAAGACACTGGGAGTAAGGGGCAAGACCGCCTCCAACGCCAGGGTAGGATCCACTGAGATAGCCGAGAATCTGGGAGGCCGAAAACGATGTGCCGTTCCAATCGATGACACTTCGGACGCGACCCCCATCGTCTCGATCGATGGTGACAACCCCGTAAGATTTTTCAGGGGAGGCAAAGGGCGGAAAGCCGCTTGGTCCCCCGCCCATCATTCCGCCCCCAATTTCCAAGCCGTTTGACGGAGTAGCGGTCTTGATTTTCCCTGTCATCATTCCGGGGTTCACTGCTGGGGCCGGATTTGTGGAGCACCCGGCCAGAAGGACGATGCCAAAAACACCTGCGATCATCGAATTTCCAAGAGTCTGTCGTTTCATCTTTACTCCTTTTGGGATCACGGGACATGCTTCCCCTTCCCGTATTATTCTTATTTTCACAATCTTATCTTGGTGGGGTGAATAGAAATTTGCTATTTCCCATAATGACTTCACAATCATCCTTGTTCCCGTAATTTTCCTTGAGTTGATCGAGATCCGATATCGGAAAGAGGACGCCTCCGATCTTGAAGCCCGACTCGTTGGCAAGCATCCGGTCGTCTTTCGACAAAGGAAACATCGGAAAGAGGACAACGGAGACGCCGGAAGTCCAGCGTCTTTTCACCGATTCGACGAGATTCCGGAAATCCCGGGATGTCACGGTGGCCACGACCTTTCCCGTTCCGGACTTTTCGAGGGCCGCGTTCCATTCGCCGTCCGTTTGGAGTTCCCCAACGTTATCGCATCCGTCCTGTCTCTCGATGAGATTTGCGATGGCGTTTTTTTGGCTTTCGATAGCGCCAACGACCAGAAAAAGGGCGGAGGTCAGTCCTTGAACATTCCAGGAGGGAGACATGCCCCCTTTTGTGGTTCCAAGAGTCATGCGATGATGACTGCCACAGGCTTCGTTATTTTTGCCAAAAAAACGGGAAATTATAGACAACATCACAGAGCCTCCTTTAAGGGATAGTGACGACCTAAAAAACGAGCGTTGACGAAGTTTGTCGAGTTTCTCCGCCATCCTCCTTTCACGATGCCAATGATAGCCTATTAAAAATAGAAGGCCTCTTTTCCACTCATGCGTTGAAAGCCAATACATGGCGGCCTTCCCGCCCGCTCTATACTTCCCTGCGCCTTTTGGTCGATGTTTTCTGCACAATTTGATCAAGTGCCTCACAGAACGATCGGTAAGTCTTGTTTTTGAGAAAAACCGGGTGCGCCAGCTTCAAGAGAGTCTTTATCCCCATAAAAACGACAAAGATTAATCCAGCGACAACTGTCATAGCAAAATACAAAAAAATGAGAGAAAACCGGACAAAAAACCAATACCCGACAAAAGCCAGAAACCACAATCCGGCGAAAACAACCGCAACTCCAATTTTTACTTGATCTGTTGCTGACGACAACGGAGCCGCGAAAGTCCCGACGACTTGCGATATATGAGCAAGAGACGAAAGAAAGTTTCCGTTTGTTCCATTGGCGATAATAAAAACATCCTTAAAAAAAACCGGGAACAAGGCCAGATGCTCCCAGCCCTTGGCTCCCATGATCAAGGTGATTCCATAAATAATCCCGAGGACCAGAAACAAAGCTTGCGGAGCTGCTTTTTCTAAAGAAGGACGACTCACGTAAGCCGAAGAGAGAAGAACAAACCCAGACCAAAAGACGAAACAAACGCAAAGGATCATGGAAAGATCCTTCCACGAAACCAAAGTATTGACGACGTAATTTTCAACGGACATTTTTTCTCCTTCAAGGGGTTACCCTTTAATTCGATTCGGAAGAAGACATCTCCCTCTTCCAGGCCGGCGAGGCATTGGATATTTCTTGTTCACGCCGTCATTTCCGCCGTCCCTCCATGGGTCTTCAAATACTCTTCCGCCAACTTCTTGATCCGGTCCGGATCGGTGGCCAGGTCCTCGATCGGATCGGCGTCCGGATCCCGGACTCCCTCGATCTGTCCCTTCTTGATCCCGAGCACGTCGGCCACGACCGGGTCGGACCCTTCGTCCGCCAGAAGGAAGTAGGCCATGACGGGGGAGTGCTGTCCGTCCCGGAAGACCCGGCCAATGCACTGCTCATGGACCCCGGGGCTCCAGTCGAGTTCGCCGAAGACAACCGTCGAACCGACAGACTGAAGCCCGTCGAGGCCGGCCCCGGACCGGAGGGAAATAATCAGGACCTTCGCCTCTCCGGAGAGGAAGTCCTCCTTGGACTGCTCCTTCTCCTTCGGTGTTTCCGAGCCGGTATAGAGGACAGGTTTCAGGTCGGAAAGCTGCTCCATCCAGAGACCATAGACCTCCCGATGCCACCCATAGAGGACGACCTTCTCTCCGTTCTCGACCAGGAGCCGGACGAACTGGGCGACATAAGGGGCTTTGGCGATCCCCGTCGCCTGGCGCATGAGCATGTTGAACTCCTCCGCCGCCCGGAACTTCTCTCCCCGGGCGAGGGGATTCAGGGACAGGATTGTCTTCGCCAGCTCCACGGCAGATCCCTTGATGCGTTCGAGAGCCTCCGGATCGGACGGAACCGATTCCACGATCCGGGAGAGGGGAGGGAGATCCCTCCCGACATCCTTTTTGGTTCTCCGGAGCATGAGGCCTTCCCTCCGGAGCCAAGCCCCGAAAGCTTTGGGATCGACAAGTCTTTCGGTCTCGCGATTGTCCATCGAGGGCGTACACCATTCCCGGAGGAATTCCTCGCGGCTTCCGAGGGATCCCGGAGAAAGAATCTCGAGGATGTTCCAGAACTCCGCCCCGTAGTTGTAGATCGGGGTTCCGGAAAGCCCCAGGCGGTAGTCGGCCTTCGACGCCAGGAGGCTGGCCGCCGCATATTTGTCGGACTGCCGTCGTCGAAGCTCCTGCGCCTCGTCGAAGATGACGTACCGGACGTGTCCGGCCAGGGTCTCGGCCCATCCGTGGAGCTTGTGGTAGTTGGAGACGATCACGTCGGGGAAGGGCAGCTTTCCGCCTTTCGTCAGATCGTAGGTTTTTCCGGACTTCAGGATATGGACAGAGAGATCCGGCGCGAACCGCTTGATCTCGCTCTCCCACTGAGAAGGAAGATGGGTCATCGTCACGACTAGAACCGGAAGACGGCAAGCCACAGCCATCCCTCCGATCGCGGAGACCGTTTTTCCCAGGCCAAGTTCATCGGCCAGGAGGTAGCCCCTTCGGACATCGAGAAGGGAAACGGCCACTTTCTGATATTCCCGGAGAGGCAGAGCCAAGTCGATCGAGGGAGGCTCGTATCTCCCTTCGTGAATGGCCAGGACGTGTGTCTCCGTCTTTTTGTGTTCCCGTGCCCCCTCAAGGAGGATCTTCCTGTCCTTTCTGGACATCTCCATCGGATACCGATCCATGAACCAGAGGAGGTCCCGGCAAGTCTCCGGCGAGACCTGGATTGTAATCTTCTCTCCGGCCCGCTGACTGACCCGGGCGAAGACCCGGCGGATCCGGGTCCGGACATGGGGTTCACAGGAAGAGAGAATAAATTCCCGTCCGTTGTCGCTCGTTCTGAGAGAACCGAAGAGGGGGATCATATCGATGAGGCTCCTCGAAAGGGTCGTTCAGACCCGCATTTTTTCCTTCTTGCCTTGAGGTAGGCGCGATAAGATTCCGTATATCTGAGGGAAATTTCTTCGCCCGCTTTCTTCGCCTCATCGGAAATGACCCCGTTGTACTTTCCGTAATGCTGATCGACGATCCATCTCCGGTAGGGGGATAATGCGATTCCGAGCGTCGATCTGTTTCCCTTGCGGTCTTCGAGGGAGAAAACGCGGTAGATTCCCTCAATGCAGCGGTTGTCGTAGGACCCGACGCAATGGTGCTGGACGTACCCTTCTTTCAGGAGCGCATGGCGGGACGACAGAGGGGAACAGGTCACGCCGTCGATGTCCATGTCTCCGAGAAGGCTTTTCCAAGCGATATCCTCCCCCCTTGCCGCGACATACTGGATCGCCTGTCGTTCGTGCCAATTGTGAGTGGCGCGTTCGATGGATCGCCACCCGGCATTTTTGTTCGGGAGTCCCGCCTCCGATCCCTCCCGGTTGAACCAGTCGGCAATGCTTTGGAGACGTATCTCGTTTCTGATCCATGACATGAGCGCCCTGAATCCATGAGTTTTCCAGATGCGCTCCGACTCGAGAACGAATGCGCGAAAAATCCGACCGATCTGGTCCCGATTGTTCGGCGTCCGAAAAAAATATCGATGTTCCCGGAGAAGACGTCGCCAGACATGGGAGGGAACGGTTGTCCCGATATTGGCATGGGCGAAAATCTCGATGATGTCCGTGTCGACCCGCGACGGTCCGCCGCCTCCATTGATCCATTCCGCCACGACCGACATTTTTGCGTTGGCGATCCACCGCCACCCGGACGGGGTGTCGAAGGAACATGTCTTGTCGGAAAACGGCGTGCGGTCGACCATGGTCGTCTTTCGTCCGTCCCTCACCCAGATTTTCCGCGAGAAGAGATCCATTCTCTTCCAGTGCTCCGGACGGATCGAGGCCATGAGAGGCAGAAGATTCCGCGATTCGCGGGAGATGCGCCGGACTTCATCGGCACGGAGAGCCAGCGTGAGGTAGTCGGTAAGGGTCCCGTATCGATAGTCGAGAGCCCACGCTGCGCCGAGAAGATCCTTCTCCGCGATGTGCTCGTAGAAAGCCGCCCGAAGGGATCGGGCTCCCGCCTCGCATCCTTTCGGGTCGAGAAACGCCCGATCTTCGCAAGAGACATCGGCCCCTGATTTCTGGCGGGGCAAATAGCTTCTCATGACGGCATCCCGGACAAGGAAAATCTTGTCGTTCAGGGGATGGCTCTTGTCGCGGTCGATTTCCGCATATCCGGCGGTATCCAGAGCTTTCGACAGAGACATGCGGACGATATCCTTCCACCAGACGAGCGACCTTGTGAATTTGACGGGCCAGAGCGGAACGTAAGGCCACCCTGACAGGTCCCTGTCTTCCGTCCAGAGATCCGTTGCAAGATCGCGGCTGAAAGCGGAAACCCTTCCGTCCGGGAAACGGTCGATCCTCCACAGGTTGCAGATGATCAGTCGCTTGGATCCCTCATCGGAGTCTTCCATACGACAGATCCGAAAGATTCCCGAATCTACTGCGTATTGTTTCGTGCGGCGATACATCGCATCGAGGCGGGGATCTCCGAAAATCGTTTTTTTGCCTTTTGCCTCAAGTATCTCAATCCCGTTTGCCTCAAGTATCTCAATCCCATTGGATAACGTTTGCATGTGTTTCCTCACTGGCACGTTGCGATGTGCCCGTCCGGTCGATACTCTACGGTTGCCCCGGAAGCGAACTGGATATACTCGACTCCCTTGAAGCAGATCTCCTGCGCTCCCTTGAGATGGGCAAGAGACCTGTCGATCTGACCGCATGCCCCAAGAAAAAACATCAATCCAACAACAATGATCTTTTTCACTGTTTCCTCCCTCAACAGCACGACAGGCTTGAGCGTGATCCTAACTCTCGCTGCTCCTCCGATTACACAAGACTCCCGACAAGCCTCAGTCCGTAGACCGGTTTCCCTTCGATCGTCTCCGGCACCCGGGGGATCCATCGGGGAGTCCCGACGACCAGGATCTCCCGGATGTCATCGTGCCGGGCGTACCGGGAGATCTGTCGGACGAGATCCGGGAGAGATCCCTTGATCTTCACCTCAAGAGCTATCCCGTCGACAAGAAAGTCCAGGCGGTCTCTTTCGGAAATCGGAAACTCCCGTTGAAAAGGGATCCCGTTCTCCCGGAAGACCTTTTCAAATCCGTCCTGAAGGTCTTTCTCCGTGGCAAACCGAAACCGAAGACGGGCAAGCGTGGTAATGAGGTCAGGGGATGTCAATTCTGGCTCCTTGGGATTCGAGCCGATTCCGAAGTTTTTTAAGTTTTTCCTCCACCACCTGGTCGAACCCTACGGCCTCCGGCAAGGAATAAACCATCTGCGAAAGCATGATGTAGACGTCGGCCATCTCTCCGACGACATCGGACTCCGAACCTTTATGTGTCAGCACCCGGGTCGCGGCCGCAGAGAGCTCGGAACACTCCTCTGCCAGGACGAGCATCTGTGCCGTGACACCCCAATAATCGGTCGCGGTCTCGAAAAGTTTTTGAATTTCCTCGTTTTTTGTCAGATCTCTCACAGTTTTCTCCTTTTCAGATTTTGCTCAAACATTGAACATAGGTTCATTGACGGCCCATGGAGTCCGATCCGCCGTCTATGTAACCACTGTCCCTAGATCGAGGCCCTGCCCCACAGGAGCGACAACCTGCGAGAGCCGTGGAGGAAAAAATCCAACCACTTCGAGAGAGACATTCCGGAAGAGTGGAGAGGCGATCATCCGTGAGTGCGTGTGTCCATGAATATTCAGCGTGGCTCCAAGACGCTGGAACCACTCGCCAAGCATTTTGACGATGTCCTTGTCGTGGGGAGACTTCTCCCGATCGACAAGGACGGGCTCGTGGCTGAAAAACACGCGCTGACCATCAATCTTCCAGAGCAGAAAAGGGGGAGCATCAGGATAGAATCGCGGAGGGGATCCTGTCAGATCGACACCGCAGGGGACGACCTTCCAGCCGCCCTTTTCGTACAGAGAGAGGTTGTTGTGGTCGTGGTTTCCGGGAAGAAGGATCTTCGGAACGTCCCGGAGGCGACGCGTGACCCATGTGATCCGTTCGTTCATGACAGCGGGATTCCGGCTATCGATGGTGACGTCCCCCAGATGAAGGAGGGGAGAGGAACACCGGAGCACCTCGATCATCTTGTCATCGAATTCCGCACGGGAAGAGGCGAACGTCTGCCGCACCGGCTCGAATTCGGAAAAAATCCGGTCGTGGAAAAAGTGCGTATCAGACACGACGCAGGGATCCATGGCGAGGATTTTGGTAAGATTGCGAAGAAGCATCACAGGGCGCATCGAATCAGCCTCTCTCTTCCAGAAACTCAATACCAGAAACCGATCCGGAGTCGGGCCTCTCGCCAGGCGTCGGCGATGTCTTTATACCCGGCGCGCTCCAGCGCCTCAAGGATCAGATCGTCCGCCTCCGAATGGGCGGCTTCCTGGTCGTGTCCATCCAGGCGATCAAGCCTGTCGATAATCGCTTGTCGTTCAGACTGCTCCATGTTGAAACCTCCTCCACACAACACGCGACACGTGCTCATACGAGAGACGCCTCTTCCAACTTGAGCATGTTAATCGCATAAAGGGGAACGTGCAGGTGATCGGCGCGAAGAGTCTCGAGAAGGGCCGCGCACTCTCCGGGGGTTTCGAGCACATAGGATTCGCCGGCGTGAGGAAAGTCATGGACCGTATTCGGCATGTTTCGAGCCTCCCATTCACCGTGTCTCAAAGCAAACTCATCGTAAGAATCGCTCTCGAGAGAAAAAACCGGACAGGGATCATCGTCGGGATTATTGATGTGACTTCGAGAAACATGAATTTCGAAGCCACACTCACTCTCGTACACGTAGACATCAGATTTTTTGCCCTCTTCGGTGACGGACGACCAGCGGCAATAGGCCATGGACCTCTCCTTAAAGAGAAAGGCGATCGGTGATGGGACGAGACGTCATAAGGTCGACTTTCCGGGCGACCTTGGCCTCAAGTGTCAGGGCCGGAAAAAGCTCGCGAGTAAGAACTTTTCTCGCGCAAGGCCGGGAGCAGTAAGCCTTGAAAATGGGCATCTCAGTGTGGCACACGGGACATTTCTTCGGCATGGCACCCTCCTCCGTCAATAGATCTATTCGCACAGTATCACAGCCTTCACGGGCAATCTGATTTTGTCCGGCTCAGCGAACCGGACTACTATATATAATATATATTAAAACACGGGGAGAGGTCAAGGGAAAAGCCGTTCAACCCTTGACGCAAAGAACAGCCTTGAGCGTGTGAACGATATCGACGAGATCCCGCGATTCCTCCATGACGACATCGATGTCCTTGTACGCTCCAGGAATCTCGTCGAGGACACCGGCGTCCTTTCGGCACTCCACGCCAGCAGTCTGCTGGACGAGATCCGTTTCCGTGAAGATCCTCTTGGCCGTTCCCCGGGACATCCGCCGACCGGCTCCGTGAGAGCAGGAGCAATAGGAATCGGGATTGCCCTTTCCTCGCACGATATACGACTTGGATCCCATCGACCCGGGGATGATTCCCATCTCGTCTTTTTTGGCGGAAATGGCCCCCTTGCGAGTGATCCAGATATCTCCTTCCCGGGCAATATAGTTATGGTGGACGTTGATGACGCCAGAATCATGAGCGATGTTCCTCCCGAAGTATCGGCTCAGGATGTTCAGGATCGTCACGAGCATCCGTCTCCGGTTCTCGGCGGCATATTTGCCCGTCCATTCGAGGGCAAAAGCATACTCCCGAAACTCGGGTGTGGAGTCGTCGAGCCAGGCGAGATCCTGGTCAGGAAGGAGATCGTGGCGGCGGGAGGCTTGCTCCTTCGCTTTGTTGATGTAATAGTCGGCGACCGTCTTCCCGACATTGCGGGATCCCGAATGGAGCATGAGCCAGACGCGATCACCCTCATCGAGACACAGCTCAATGAAATGATTTCCTCCGCCAAGAGAGCCGAGCTGATTCCAGACCTTTTCCCACTCGATCCGGGACACGGCACTCAAATGCCTGGCATTCTCTTCCAGCCATCGGGTATATCCTTCCCAATGGCTTCCTTTGATGACGTTCTTGGAGAATCCGACAGGAATGTCTTCCTCGATCTTCAAGCGAATCTCGTGGAGGCTGTCGGGAAGGTCAGACGCTATCAAGTTCAGAGGTTGGGCGATCATCCCGCAGGAGAGATCCACTCCAACCGAAGCCGGCACGATCGCTCCCCGGGTAGGGATCACGGATCCAACGGTCGCGCCCTTTCCGAAATGACAATCGGGCATGATGGCGAGAGGTCCGGCCAGGATCGGCAGTTTGGCGATGTTGTAGATCTGGTTGCGGGCCTGCGGCTCGATCGCGTTTTCATCCGTAAAGAAATTGATTGACATGAGTCCTCCATTTTAATCCGACGGCCCAATCGAGAGGACCGATGGTCATTATATGTGGGATGAGCCAGAATCCACTGCTCTCGGACGACCTGCTGAGGGTAACGTGAGGAATATGGTGAGGATGGTCACGGGACGCTGACCTCTTGAATCAATGATTCCAAGATACGTCCGGCTTCTTTTTCGGACACTGACTGAGGCATGATCGGCAGCCCATTTTTCTGCCGTCCGTTCAAGGGAGGCTGGAGAAACCTGATAAAAGCCGCCTCGATCCGGCTGAGATCATCCTCCGGCCAAGGAAGAAAAAAGACACTATCAAACTCCTTTTTTGCGTGCTGGTGCACCCGAGCGGTGGCATTAACGCTCTGCCCAACGTAGACGACCTCTTGTTCCTTGCATAAAAAATAAATACCTGGCCCAATGAAAAGTAGGGATGAAATATCTCTCAATCCCTGAACCCGACGGATGGAGGAGGGGACGGCCTCTCTCTGAGGCTCATTTCCGTTAAATACCCGGACGACCTTCGGTAGAACTCTGCCTCCATGCGCATTGAGAAGGTTATTTTTCACCCACTCCTTGATCTCGGAGAGCTTGAACATTGGAGGACCGTCTTTAATACGATAATGAGGGGCATATCCAGACTCAGCCAGGTTGATGAGTTCCTCCGTTGATATCATTCCGAATCTCTTGGCCACATCCTCAGCATCGTACAGCCCAAACTCTCTCTTCATCCCTTCCTCTCTCCCTCTTCAATTTCCATCTTTTTCCAGGCGTCAAGAGCGGCTTCATCAAGAGACGCAAAAGGACCGCCTTTTTTCCCCTCGCTATTGATCCAGAACCAAGGCTTGTCTGAACTATCCAAAAGCAGATTTTCGACGTAAGTATGGTGTCGATGTAGCTTCCCGATCAACGCGTTGAGGCCTCCGGTGATCCAAACAGCAGGGCGAAGAACGATCCTGCATCGCCTGCATGAGATCCGTTTCTCCATCGACATCCTCTCGGGAGCTGTTACTTCTCCAGCGCCTCCGCAATAAGCGCAGGGGATTTCCAACGGGTCGATAATCATTTTCACATCCTTCACACGTCATCATTGAGTTCACCGGACAGATCGTTAACATGCACATACAGAAATTTCTCAAGATACTCGCGCAAGATATTCGTGAGAAGAGCCTCAACTGTTAATGGCCAGTCGTAGACGAGAATGCCAGGATCCTCAATTAAAAAATCGGGATTTTCGGAAAAGATCGCCAGGAGATCGACCGCATTGTCAGGAGTCATCTTCCTCGCAATCTCCCGGCATGCTTCCATATCAGACTCGTTTTTGGGGTGATGCCGGCGAAGCGCCTGGTAAGCCGTGCGCCGAAGGGCGTTCAAGAGGGGCCGGGGCGGCTTGGCGGGAGAAACGACATCCGTGATGCGCGTCTGCCGGATCGGCTCCTTCCACCCCACGCCCTGCTCAATACGTTCCCTCTCGGCCTCCTCTTCGGTACAGGGGGCCAGTCGCTGAGAGAGAAGACGTGACCCCGTTCCGAAGGACCAGCAGCATTTCTCGACGAGAGATGGTGTTTCTTTGATTCGGCACATGGAGACTCTCCTTAAATTGGAATGAAGGCCATCACCCGGCAATCAGCCGGGTCACGGCAACGATTTGCCCTTTTCCGTCACGAACGGCGGTCGGGCCGGTGTCCGGAGCGTAGAGATTATAGGCAACCCCCTTGGCTTTTGCGGCCTCAAGGACGAGGGAGGAGACAATACAAATGGCATCGTCGGGAAGGTCGTCGATCCCCTGGACCTCCCCAAATATCCGCTTGACGATAGGAATGCCCCCTTCGACAGTCCCGACCGTATACTCTTTCGTGACCACGCGGGCCACCACGCCGGTGGGTTCGAGCGTGATGTCGCCGTTATCGGTTCTAATAACGATAGCGTGCGGTGTTCTGTTGATGAATTCCATGAGGCCTCCTTGTTGTTTTATTATATATAATATACATCAAAAAAGAGAGGGAAGTCAAGGTGAGGCCAACGACACGGTGGAGACCAAACCTTGAGGTCGCATTTTGCGACCTCATAACTTCTGAGCCGCATTCGATCGTCTCGTGCTCGGCTTAGCGACGAAAAACGCCGTCACAACGTATAGAAGGCGATGAAAACACATCGAGAACACCCCCACATGCGTGGGGAAGACTTCCTCCGGACTTGTTGCGCCCTTCTTTCCGTGGGAACACCCCCACATGCGTGGGGAAGACTGACGAGAGCCAGGATTTCGTCACGTGCAGTCAGGAACACCCCCACATGCGTGGGGAAGACTGGTCCTCGCCCCGCCGTCTTTTGTCTCGTAGAGGAACACCCCCACATGCGTGGGGAAGACGTATGTCCGCT
>DAIBSV010000460.1 GCA_027415455.1 Nitrospirota bacterium
GGCTGGGGGCCGCCGATCTTCTGGCCGGTGCGGCGGGGGGGCTTCCCTTCTGCCACGGGGCCGGCAACCTGTGGATCTACCGTCGCCACAAAATCCAGAGTATCCTGCCCTCCTTGGTCTCCTCGGCCGCATTGATCGGCCTAGGATTCCTTCTGCTGCGGGGCGCGATTTCCCTCTCCTCTCCCCTCGTCTATGCGGCCTTCCTGGTAGGCTTCCTGCTGGCCGAACAACTCCTGAAAAGGGGAACGAAAGCTCCCGTTGACCTTCGTTTTCGGGATCGGTCGGGACCCGATCCTTTCGAAGTCTGGGCCGTGGCCGGCGGGGTTGTCTCCGGGGCGATCCTTCTGGGCGGGATTCCTCTTCTCCTGGTGCTTCTCTTGGGAATGAACGCCGCGGTCACCGTCTCCTCTGGCGGATTCGGAGAGATCACCTCTTTCGCCGACGGTCGCGGATCGAGCGGTGGACAGGATGAATGGATACACGCCACCGGTCAATTCTGCGACAAGAACGGGAGCGGCGCTCTTGCCAACCCATTGGGAAGCGGTCCTCTTTTCCATTGCTCGAATCACGGGAACGAAAGCGAAGGACTCTCCCTCACCCCTGTCCTCGCCAGGGAGGATGCGACCGCTCAGGCTCACCCGGAGCGTTTCTTCCGGAGGGCCCGCGAGATCCCGGCGAGACTCTTTCTGGCCGTCCTTCTCTTGCTCTTCTTTTTCGATCCATCCCCTCTCCTTGTCATCACTTCCGATCCCGACCGTCCCGGTCGGCAAAACCGAGTTCATTCCCTCCTGGCTCCCCTTCGGGCTCCCTGATCCCGGTCTTTCGCCCTTTACTCTGAGAATGAGCGAACGTTTAAAAAACAGGGAGACCCCAATGAACGCACGACTTTTGTCCCACATCTTCGTATCGATCACTTTAGCAGTTGGGATCCTGATCCTTCCGGCCGAGAGGGTTCGGGCGGCCGATCCCCCGTCCTTCCAGACTTCCGGATCCGGTCCTGGGAAGGGAGCCGTCTCTTCCGGAGGAGGGGATGGATCGAAAAAGAAGAGCAAGAGAAGGACGGCCAGAAAGAGTCTCGCCGGGATCTCGC
>DAIBSV010000461.1 GCA_027415455.1 Nitrospirota bacterium
CGGATCCACGATGATTTCCGCCCTGCATTCCATTCGGGAAAAGAAGCCCTCTCTCCTTGTCTGCGCCGTTCCGGTCGCTCCGGAGGACACCCTCGAAAGAGTCCGGCCCCTGGCCGACGAAACCGTCTGCCTCGAGGTCCCCGAGTATTTTCAGGCCGTGGGGGAGTTTTACTTCGATTTCCCCCAGGTCACGGATGATGAGGTCGAGGCCGCCCTTCGGCGGGCCGGGAAAAATGCCCGGTGAACCATTCGGCCGCCAGCGTTGCCACCTGTTCGAGCGTCCCCGGTTCTTCGAACAGATGCGTGGCCCCGGGGACAAGAATCATTTTTTTCTCGCACCGGAGACGCTCAAAGGCCTGACGGTTCATCTCGATGACGTCCGTGTCGAGAGCGCCCACCAGGAAAAGGGTCGGGGACGACACCTGGGCGAGCGAACGGGGTCGGGCCATGTCGGGCCGGCCTCCGCGGGAGACTACGGCCCCAATTTCCGGGCCGAGGATCGCGGCGGCCTCGAGGGCTGCCGCCGCCCCGGTGCTGGCTCCGAACAGACCCAGGGGGAGTCTCCCGGCTGACGGAAGGTTTCGGAGCCAGCCGACGGCATCGACCAGCCGCTCCGTCAAAAGGCCGATATCGAACCGGGCGGCGGTGTCCTCGTCTTCCGTAGGCGTCAGGAGATCCATCAAGAGGGTTCCTGTTCCCGACTTCCTGAGCACGCCGGCCACATAGTTGTTCCGGGGAGAATGGCGGGAGGACCCGCTTCCGTGGGCGAAGAGGACCACTCCCGCGGGATTGGGCGGAATCTCGAGAAGGCCTTCGACGACCGCTCTTCCGGAAGAGATCCGGGCAAGGACAGGTGAGGAGGGGGAGGACATTCATGGACTCCTTTCATCTCCCGTGCGGGAGGAGGATGTGGGGGACAGGATCAGGATTTTTGTCGGGACCTCCGGCTGGGCCTACGGGTGGAATGCGGGCCGGAGCCTCTCCTGGTATGTCAAAAACAGTGGTCTGAACGCCATCGAGCTCAACATGAGCTTCTACCGATTCCCCTCGGAGCGGCAGGTGGACGACTGGGCCCGGACAGGAGCGGGT
>DAIBSV010000462.1 GCA_027415455.1 Nitrospirota bacterium
GGCGAGAGTCATCTGTGCCTGCGGGAGCACCTTCGAAACCCGAACCACCGTCGGAGATCTCCATCTCGACATCTGCAACCAGTGCCATCCTTTCTTTACCGGCACGCAGAAGATCATCGACACGGAAGGTCGCGTGGAACGATTCATGAAGAAGTACCGGAAAGAGGACGGGAAAAAGGCCTGACACCATGGCCACCATGGACGTCACTCCTGAAATTCTCGGGAAGATTCTTCCCCGGCTCCAGTCCATGCGGGATCGCTATGACGAACTGTCGGGCAAGATGGCAAGCCCCGAAATCGCCTCCCATCCGGACCAGTACAGAAAATTGGCCCAGGACCAGGCGGAGCTCTCCCAGGTCGTCGAACTCTTCGACCACTGGAAGAAACTCCGTAAGGAACAGGAAGATCTGGGAGAAATCCGGGGTGACCCCTCCATGGCCGATCTCGTCTCCGGAGAGGAGCGCCGGTTGCGGGAAGAACTGGCGACACTGGAAGGGCGTCTCGTCGACGCCATCCTCCCCAAGGACCAGAGGGACGACCGGAACCTCTTCATCGAGATCCGGGCGGGCGCAGGAGGAGAGGAAGCCGCTCTGTTCGCTGCGGAGCTGGGCCGCATGTACCTGAGATTTGTCGAGCGTATGGGGTACCGCGCCGAGGTCATGGAATCGACGGAGACAGACATTGGAGGAGCCAGGGAATTCATCCTCTATGTCCAGGGCAAGAACGCCTACAGCCGTCTCAAATATGAAAGCGGCGTCCACCGGGTCCAAAGGGTCCCAGTGACGGAGGCCGGAGGCAGAATCCACACCTCCACCGTCACGGTGGCCATTCTGGCAGAGGCCCTGGAGGTCGAAGTCGCCATCGACGCAAAGGATCTGAGAATCGATACCTTCTGTTCGTCCGGCGCCGGAGGACAAAGCGTCAACACGACCTACTCGGCGGTCCGTATCACCCACATTCCGACCGGAATCGTTGTCAGTTGCCAGGACGAACGCTCCCAGCTCAAAAACAGGGCCAAGGCCATGGCCGTCCTCCGCTCGCGAATCCATGAACAGGAAGTGACGCGTCAGAACCAGGAAATCGCCTCT
>DAIBSV010000463.1 GCA_027415455.1 Nitrospirota bacterium
CTGCGGAGCGACCATGGGGACAATCAGCGGTCTTTGCTTTGGCCATCAGAACCCGCCAAAATCTGCCATCAGATCGTCCGGGTGCCTGTTTTCCACAAAATCCTTGTTGTAGGCAAGAATCCATTTCTCCGTAACCTGGATCTTCTCGATTTTATTGACCTCAACGGGTTTCATCGCAAAAATGATTCCCGACAGATACGGTCGTTCCTCGGACAGGCGGTCCATGGCATCTGCGATTTTTTTATTCATGATTCTTCCCTTGAATTTGCGTGGAGGAGGCGGCAGATTTTGGCGGGTTCTGATGGCCAAAGCAAAGACCGCTGATTGTCCCCATGGTCGCTCCGCAGGCCCGGTTCATGAACCGCAACATCGATTCATGCGCCGTGATCGCGCCCTGGGCCCCGCCGTGAAGGTAAGGGATGAGGGGTTGAAGGAATTGTCCCGGATGCTCCACGTAAAAAAGAGCTTCCCGGAACATGTTGTCCACAACCGGGAAGCCTGTGGTCGGGAGGTTCGGCATGGCTCCGCCAGCGATCATTTGCTGTGGTGCGTTTTCTTTCGGTATCGTTGGCTGTTTTGCGGTTTCGGCGGCAAGAGACAGGGAAGGCTGTGCCATTCCTACAATCATGACTATGATAATGAGCCTTTTGACCGACATGGCATATCCCCCACATAGTGTCGCCTGTTTCTGTGTGCATTATGCCATGGGTTTTCCCGTTGTCTCTGTTTTGTCCGATTTTTAGTGTTTACCCCTGCACGCAGGGAACACCATCATTCGCCCATCTCACCCCTGGCCCGCAGGGGAAACCTTGGCTGATACCCGTGTTCCTGACCATTTTTCACCCCTGCACGCAGGGGAAACCATTCCGCAATGGTTTTCGATAGTCCAGGGACCTCGTTCTCACCCCTGCGCGCAGGGAAAACCCCTCGACATAGTCTGGATCCCTTTTGGGCACGTGTTCTCACCCCTGCGCGCAGGGAAAACCCTGGGATGGTTTGGTGCTGGCCATCACCCTTGACTTCTCACCCCTGTCCCGCAGGGAAAATTCTTGAGGCCTGCCACAAGCCTCAAGGCGGTCTTCTTTT
>DAIBSV010000464.1 GCA_027415455.1 Nitrospirota bacterium
CCTGATCCTGGGCGGCAAACGGCGCTCCTCCGACGGGCCGGGGACCCGGCCACCCTCTCAGGATCTCTCCCGGATGAGCCGGATTAAACATTCTGTTCATTGGTCTTTCCCTCCTTCAATGGTCATCCCTATAGTCGACGTCAAAAACATCCTCTCCCTCGAACCGAAAGATCAACCGAACATTTCCATCCACCCAGACCGCCCAAAAACCCTGAAGCGCTCCTTTCAGTGGATGGAGCCTCCATCCAGAAGCGTTCATGTCTTCTTGTTTTCTCGAAACGTCGAGACGTGTCAACTGAAGACGGAGCCGACGTTCATGGGATGCCTGAATGCCGGCTTTCGAGCCCGTCAAAAAAAATTCTTCGATTCCTTTGTGTCGAAATGTTTTTATCACGAGAAAATCGTGACCCGTATATTTACAGTTGTCAAATAGGATTTTCCGGCAGTTCCGGACCCATGCACCCCAGTCATGGATGAGGGCGTCCGTCGAGAGAAGGCGGATCCGGCAGGTTTCATCTGGACGACACCAAAGGGTCCCTTCGGGGGTTCTGAGAATCGGGCCGACCGACGACGATCTTGAGGGCTTGAGAGGGTGGCCGGGTCCCCGGCCCGTCGGAGGAGCGCCGTTTGCCGCCCAGGATCAGGTTTCCGGGGGGAAGGTTTGAGCTGTCCTGTGGGGCAGGAAGAGGGGAATGAGGTTGTTGGCCAGACAGCGCGGCCGACGGCAGGCGAGGGCGTCCGAGAACCCGATGAAGCGCTTCCGGAGAATTCCTCTCGGCATTCCCGTCGAGGCTGCCCCGGATTCTCAGGCTCTTCCGGGGCGGCTCCCGGCGATCCGCCTCACCGTCACTTTCCGGTTTTCCAAGGGTCGTCCTCTTCAGTCGTCCGTGATGTGACGGGAGATCCGGGCCCGCTCTGGTCCCATGTGGTCCGCTCCCGGCGGAATGTGACAGATCCGGCCCCGAAAGGAGCGGTCGTTTGCCGGATTGTCGACCTTTCGTCCACAGGAAGCTTTTTGCAAGGCATCGAAGCGCCTCGGCGCAGAAGGTGGCCGGGGTGACAATGCGTGTGCGGCCA
>DAIBSV010000465.1 GCA_027415455.1 Nitrospirota bacterium
TTGGGGTCGCCCTTGCCTTTGTGGGGATGGCCGGATCTCCCCGATTCTCCATGGCCGGGACCCGGGGCTCGACAATGGGGTCCATGGCCCCCACGTCGTCCTCCCACGTCTCCGGTCCCTCGTCTTCTGGCGGAAGCATTCCCGGGACTGGGTTCGCGGTCGAGGGGTTCGCGGGAGGCGACACCTCCCTCTCCGGATCCTTTGGAACCACCGCCGGACAGACCGTGCCCTATGCCTTTGGATCGGCCCCCTTCTGGGGGCTCCGGATCGGCAAGATGGCCTTTTTCAGGCTGTTTCTGTACCTGACCTTCCAGCAGAGCTATTTTTCCCAGAATACACACACACTGGTCGGCTTCGGCGGGAACTACCACCTGCCGGGGACCGAGCACCTTCCGGTCATTCCCTATTTGAATGCGACCTTCGGAGCCTCCTACAATACCTATGGAGGGGTCGATGCCCAGGCGGGATATGCCTGGATGCTGGGGGCCGGGGCCCTCTATCCGGTTTCGGAACGTCTTGGGGTCTTCCTGGAGGCCGACGCCTATTACGAGACGGCCCCGCTGGGGATCAACACCTCCATCGGGAATCCTCCGGGAACGATCGCCCATGTGAGCGACACCTGGTCTCTTCCGGTCATGGTGGGGATCCGGTACGCTTTCTAGAGACCTGTGTGATCAGGAGACACGCTGAAAAATCCAAACGATTCAATAAACGGGAGGGGAGAGACATTGCTCTCCTCTCCACAAAACGGATTGAACATGAAAGGATTCCCATGAAACCCTCATCCTTCTCCCTTGGAGGAAAACTTCTTCTCTTCCTCCTCCCCTCCCTTCTCCTCCTTCTGGCGGAAACGCCTTCCCCCCTTGTCGCGGCTGAGGGATCACCGAAGGTCACAATCCAGCCTGTCCACGCCGCGGTGGAAGGCGCTCCCATTCTCCTGCGTCTTCGCATCCTTCCCGCTCCCACCCATTCCCATCCCCTGCACCTCCACCTCTATGTGGACGGACGGATGGCCCTCATGACGACGGCTTCGACCTCCCCCGTCACCGTCACCCTTGCCGCCCTCGCGGCGGGA
>DAIBSV010000466.1 GCA_027415455.1 Nitrospirota bacterium
GCTCCGTGCGGCCAAGATGAATGTCGACGAAAACCCCTACACGGCGCGTGAGTTGCGGGTTGCGAGCATCCCGACCCTCCTTTTCTACAAGGGCGGAAACGAGGTGAACCGCCTGGTGGGAGCCCACCCGAAGGCAACGATCGAGCAGTACCTGAAGATGATTCTCTGACTCTCCCCTCCTTCGACGAACAGGATGCCATGGACCCCGAAAGCCTCTACCAGCTTCCCGACGATCTTCTTCCACGCCATTACGATCTTCATCTCCGGACCGAATCCGGCTTCAGGACTCTTTCAGGTCATGTGGACATTTCGCTAGAGATTCATCGGAACATCATCGAGTTTGTCCTGAATGCCCGGGACCTGGTGATCACCCGGGCGACGGCCCGGTATGAAGGGGTCGATTTCCCCCTGACGGTGAAGCTCCTCCCGCAGGAGGAAAGGGCGATCCTTTCTGGAACTCGTCTTTTCGAACAGGGAAAGACGGTCGTCCTGTCGCTCGACTTTTCGCGGGAAGTGGACGATCTCCTCGCCGGATTCTACCGATGTACTGGCAAGGATTCCGACGGGAAGCCCCTGGTCATGGGTACCACCCAGTTCGAGGCGACCGACGCCCGCCGGGCTTTCCCCTGCTTCGACGAACCCCGGATGAAGGCGACATTCTCGGTTTCGGTGGTTGTTCCGGAGAACATGACGGCTCTCTCCAACATGCCGGTCGAATCCCGTGAGCCCGAGGAGCCAGGCTTCGACCGGGTCGTCTTTCGCCGCACGCCCCGCATGTCCACCTATCTCCTCCACCTTTCGGTGGGGCGCTGGGACAGGGTCTCGGCCGTTTCGGCCGGTGTCGAGATCGCGGTTTATACCCCGCTGGGTCGCGCCTCCGACGGGCAGTTCGCTCTCGACGTGGCCGTGCGCCTTCTCCCTTGGTACAACGACTACTTCGGCACTCCGTACCCCCTCCCGAAGCTCGACCTGATCGCGATTCCCGACTTCGCGGCCGGGGCGATGGAAAACTGGGGGGCGATGACCTTCCGGGAGACGGCCCTTCTGGCGCCTTCTTCTGGGGCCTCC
>DAIBSV010000467.1 GCA_027415455.1 Nitrospirota bacterium
TCGTCGATCCGGTCCTCCGGAATCCCGAAGGCGATGTTCTTCCGAACGGTGTCGTCGATCAGCATGATCTGCTGGGGAACGTAACCGATGCTGGCCTGCCACCGGCGCCGGTTCTCGCCTGTCACCGGAACCCCGTCCACCAGGAGGCGTCCCTCCGTGTGCTCGAGAAGCCCCAGGAGGATGTCGAGGGTGGTGGTCTTTCCCGATCCGGTCGAGCCCACGATCCCGACCGAGGCGTTGGCGGGAATCGACAGACTCAACCGGTCGAGGACGGGCTCCTCCTGGGAAGGGTAGGCAAAAGAAACCCCCTCGAAGCAGATCTCCCGGTGAAGAAGGAGCGGGCTCTCCGCGGGAAGCGGAACGGCCGGAGCCGGGTGGACCCCTTTCCCATCACTTTTCCGGTGCGCGCGGACCTCCGGAAGAGCCTCGATGTCGGCCACCACCTTGTCGATGGCCGGGAGGTTGAACCGAATCGTGGACCAATTGGCAAAAATCTGCTGGAGAGAAGGCATGAGGCGGTATCCGGCCAACGCATAGAGGGAAATGAGGGGAAGGGTCTTTCCAAGACCTCCCCCCATGGACAGAAGGATGAGAACGAGGGCGATGATGCCTCCGAAAGCCAGGGTCTCCATGGCATACCGGGGGAGAAGAGAGATCATCTGGCTCCTGGACTGCAAAATTGAATATCGGTTCACCGGCGATGAAAATAGCTCAAAGAAAGCTTTCTCCCGACCCAGGATCTTGATGTCCTTGATCCCGGCAAAGGTCTCGTAGGCAACCTGGACCCGGCGGCTGTTCTCCCGAGAGATTTCTTGCCCACTGGTGGCGAGCGTGCGTCTGACGAAAAAAAAGACTCCCATGTATGATCCACCAAGAATGAGACCGGAGAGAAAAGCGATCAAAGGGTTCACAATCAGAAGAAGTCCCAGGATTGAAAGAGCGACTGCCATCCTTGAGACGATCGTGAGGCTGGGGATCAAAATCCCGCTCACAAGACGGCCAATTTCGTAGTCACCGGGGAGCCGAGCTCCCGGTAGGCCTCCAGGAGCTGGGCCAGGCCGCTC
>DAIBSV010000468.1 GCA_027415455.1 Nitrospirota bacterium
GCCGAAAACGTTCTTAGGAATCTTAAGTTCAAGCCAGCGAGCCAGAACGGGCAAGCCATCCCAGGAAAGTTCGAACTTAATTTCCGGTTCCGGATCCACAATACGGGGTGAGGAAATCGAGGGGCAATCTCCCAATCGTGAACCGGACGTGAAGAAAAAGGGGCACAAAAGGCGGGGGCGAGATACCCCGCCGAAAGGAACATTTTGATCGAAAAAATATCCAGGAAGGACTCTTTAAGGAATGGCAATGTGGTGGGGCGGGATGTTTCGGGTCAGGATTCAGCCTTCATGCGGTAACCGACGCCGCGGATCGCCTCGATCTTCGGCCCCCCCGCCAGCTTGTTCCGGAGAGCGTGGACATGGACCTTCAGATTCTCCCGCCCCACCATGTGGTTCTCTCCCCAGACGGACTGGAAGAACTCCTCGTGGCGAACCACCATCCCGATCTTCGAGACCAGGACGACGCAGACGAGGAACTCCTTGTGGCTCAGATGGACGCCCTTTCCGTGAAGACGGACCTCGTACCGTTGGGTGTCGACCACCAGATGTCCGATCTGGACCCGGTCGAAGGGAAAATCGAACCCTTTCCTGTCTTCTCGTTCCACACGCCTCCAGAGAGCGCCGAGACGCGCCTCGAACTCCCGCGCGCTGAAAGGTTTCGGGAGAAAGTCGTCCGCCCCCGCCTCGAGACTCGCCAGACACAGTTCGTGGAGATCCCCCTCCCCCGCGACCATCAGGAACGGAATGGGCCCCAGGGATTCCTGGGATCGGACGAACCGGCAGAGATCAAGACCGTTCCGGCGGGGCAGATGAACGTCAGCGACAACCAGCAGGCGATCGCATTCGCCCGATGCCTGGAACTTCCGGAGCATCCAGACCGCCTCCTCCCCGTCGAAGGCCGACGCGATCGTGAAGACGGCCTGATCCAGATCGAACCGCCGATAGACGGTCTTGTGGAGCGCTTCGTCCGTATCGGCCACCAGGACGCTTGCCCGACCGCCCCAGGCGGTTGGGGCGCTTTTTACGACGGGATTCACGATTCCGTCTTCCGGACGGGGAGG
>DAIBSV010000469.1 GCA_027415455.1 Nitrospirota bacterium
TGGAGGAGGTGGACAGCAACGGGAACAAGCTCCACGACCACGAGCTCCCCTTCAAGTACTCGATGATGATCCCCCCCTTCCGGGGAATCGAGGCGGTGGCCAAGGTGGAGGGGCTGGTCAATCCGGGAGGCTTCGTCGTCATCGACGAGTTCCAGCGGAACCCGACCTTCCGGAACATCTACTCGGCCGGGGTCTGCGTGGCCATCCCGCCCGTCGAGAAGACCCCCGTCCCGACCGGAACCCCGAAGACCGGGTACATGATCGAATCGATGGTCTCGGCGATCGTCCACAACATCGGGGCGGAGCTCGCCGGAAAGACCCCCGAGACGAAGGGAACCTGGAACGCCATCTGTCTGGCCGACATGGGAAACACCGGCGCCGCCTTCGTGGCCCTTCCCCAGATTCCCCCGCGCAACGTGGCCTGGTTCAAGAAGGGGAAATGGGTCCATCTGGCCAAGATCGCCTTCGAGAAGTACTTCATCCGGAAGATGAAGACCGGGAGCTCCGAGCCCATCTACGAGAAATACATGCTCAAGGCCCTGGGAATCGAACGGCTCCAGCAGAAGTAGGACACATCCCCCGCTCTCGAGGGAGGCTCTCCGGGACACCGGGACGCCTCCCTCTCCTTCTCTTTTGACCAGGACGTCTCGTTTTATCTCCCCGTGACCGGAATCAGGGCTGTCCGTGCAGACGTTTCCACTGCTCCCCGGTCAGGACCCGCCCGACCGCGATATGGCCCTCCAGATGATCGAAGGTGGCCTTGGCCATCAGGCGGGTCAACTGCATGTAAAGCTTTCTGGCCCGTTCAAGCGGAGGGTTTCGGTGGTCCATCATCGCGAGATAGCGGGCGCAAAGGGTGTCGATCCGTTCGAACTGCCGGAGGGAACGGGTGACCATCCTCCGCCTGATCGCCCGGATACGGCGGATCTGCGCCTCCGAAAGCCCCAGCTCCCGTGCCCGGGAGAGCACGTAGCTGGCCCCGGGATGGGGGCCGAGCGATTGGGGAAGGATGAAGACCGCCCCCACCTTCTGGCGGAACACGCGGAGCTTTTTCTCCATCG
>DAIBSV010000046.1 GCA_027415455.1 Nitrospirota bacterium
TGGTAGTGTGGGCTATGTACTCGAGCAGAAAAAAAAGTTCGAATATCCGTCTGGTTTCCGAAAGCGATGTCACCGGAAAGTCGATCCTCGTGGTCGAGGACGATGCCGTGGCGCTCGACTTGTTGGCGGAAATTCTTCGCAGAAACCATTTTCGTGTTTGGATGGCGTCCTCTGTGGAGATGGCGCTCGAACTTCTCGAAAAAACCTCCGTCGATCTCGTCCTCTCCGACATACGCATGCCGGAAAGGGGAGGGATGGATCTTCTCCGGCATCTTCGGGAACATCATGCTGACCTCCCCGTCGTTCTTCTCTCGGCCTTCGGAGATGAACATCTTTGGGTGGAAGCTCTTTCCGCAGGGGCTGTCGACCTTATTCCGAAACCGTTCAAAAAACAGGAAATCATCGATGTCATCAATCGGACTCTGTCCGGTCGCGGATAATTCTGCCGCTTCCAACGATAACCGCGTTCTTGAGGGGTGGTCCTGATCATGAGAGAGAGAGAACAGAGAAAAGCCGGCCAGAAAAAACTATCCATTGTCGCTCTTTTGACCGGGGTGTTCCTGGGATTCCCGTTCCTTCCAGCGATGGCCCTGGCAGCGGCTCCAAGTGGAGACCCCGTTGTTTCGGAAAAGGATGTTGCGGCGGGACTGGCCCTTCAGAAAAGCTTCGAGGCTATTTCCCATGCGGTTCTCCCGGCGGTGGTCAACATATCCACGACCGCCCTTGTCTCGACCTCTCCCCACCTTCCCCCTATGTTCGATGATCCGTTCTTCAAGAGGTTCTTCGGGAATCCCTTTGGTCCTGGCGGCGGACAGACTCCCCAGAAGCATGTCGAGCGGAGTCTCGGTTCCGGTTTCATCATCAGCTCAGACGGGACGATCGTGACGAACAACCATGTGGTCAAGAACGCCACCAAGGTGACCGTGCTCCTCAGCAACAAGAAGTCCTACCAGGCGAAGGTGATCGGAACCGATCCGATGACCGATATCGCCGTGATCAAGATTAACTCCCGGACTCCTCTCCCAGTGGTGACCTGGGGGGACTCCAAAAATGTGGATGTCGGAACGATCGTCCTTGCAATGGGATCTCCCTTTGGCCTGACCCAATCGGTGACGATGGGGATTGTCTCGGCCCTCAAGAGAAGCAACATGGGAATCGAACAGTACGAGAACTTTATCCAGACCGATGCCGCTATCAACCCCGGAAACTCCGGAGGTCCCCTCGTGAACCTCCGTGGGGAGGTCATCGGAATGAATACGGCCATCTACACCACCAATGGCGGTTATGAAGGAATCGGCTTCGCCATTCCCGTCACGATGGTCCGGCAGGTTGTCCAGGACCTGATCACAAAGGGCAAGGTCGTCCGGGGCTGGCTCGGAATCTCGATTCAGAATGTGACCCCGGTCATCGCGAAACAGTTCGATCTCAAGAAAAATTCGGGGGTTCTCGTCAGCGACGTTCTTCCGGGAAGCCCGGCCGAATCGGCACGTCTCAAGCGGGGAGATGTCATTACCGCCTTGAATGGGAATACGGTGGAAGATGCCAATGACCTTAGGATGCATGTGGCTCGAATCCCACCCGGAAAAGTCGCCACGCTGACTGTGGTCCGCTCCGGAAGAACGATGACGATTGACGTAAAGGTCGGTGAACTTCCGAAAAAGCTCGCCATGAACAACCGTCATCGGGAAGGAAGCACCGGGAATTTCAATAATGTCCTGAAAGGTCTTCGGATCCTCGATCTCAATGGTGAAATAAGGCAGCAGCTCGGGATTCCCTCGGATGTTCACGGGGTCGTGATTCAGGCCGTTCAGCCTGGATCCGCTGTCGAGGCGGCAGGTCTCCGGAGAGGGGACATCATCGTCGAAGTCGACAGGAAGCCAGTCCGTTCCGTGGCCGGGTTCGTGCGGATCGCCCGCAGGATTCCCGCTGATGCTGAAGTGCTTCTGACCATCCTTCACGATGGGCGGCACAGCTATGTCTCCGTTTCCCCTTAAGGGGGAGGGACTTCGGGGCACCCCTTCTCCGAAATCGGGGAAGGGGACCGTTGCCGTCATGGGAGTCGACCCTGGACTGGCCCGGACCGGTTGGGCGGTGGTTTCCGGGGATTCTTTCCAGCGCTTGACCTTCCGGAGCGGGGGGACGATCAAGACCCTTCCAGGCGAGAGGTTGTCCGAACGTATCGGTACGATCTGCGATGTGCTGGAGGACCAGATCCGGAACCATGGAGTTTCGGCGCTTTGTCTTGAGGATCACTTTTCAAGGCGAAATGCTCCAGGCGTCGGACACCTCCTGGGACCAGTCATCGGGGCGGTGGCCTATCTCGCCTATCGCCACAACCTTTCTTTTCTGGCCATTCCTCCGAAAGAACTGAAGCATCGGGTGACGGGAACAGGGGGCTCCTCCAAGGAAGACCTGATCCGGGCCCTTTCTTTCTGGTTCGGTCCAGGTCTTGAGGTTGGGACAACCCACGAAGGAGACGCCCTGGGTCTCGCGTTTCTCGGATTCGGGAGGCTCGACCGACCGTGATTGCCCGTTTGTGGGGAGCCGTAGAGGAGTCCGGACCGGATTCCATTATCCTCCGCGCCGGATCTGTCGGGTACCGTGTCCTTCTTTCTCCGTATTCACTTGCGGTTCTTTCTGGATCAACGGGTCCGGTGTCGCTCCGGACATTTCTCCTCTGGAGCGAACATCAGGAGTCACCGCTCCTTGTGGGATTTCTGGATGCCGAAGAAGAGGAGCTCTTTCATGAATTGCGTCGGATCGGAGGACTTGGAGCGACCAAGGCGATCCGAATGATGTCGTTAGCCCCGCGGGAAATCTGGCAGTCTATCGCTGCGGGAGACATATCCCGCCTCAAAAAACTCAAAGGGGTGGGAGAGACGACGGCCAGGAAGCTGGTCTCTGAGCTCAGGGAGAGATTGCCGGATCATGTGTCATCCGCCTCCTCCGGACCGGTCCCTTTTTCCGAATCCCGTTCGGCAACGGAGCCGGCTCCGAGGGGATCGTCGATCGTGGATTCCGTCATGGAAATCCTGAGCCGGCAATTTGGTCATTCCCCGGGGGAGGCAGAAAAATTGATCCGTCGGGCTTTGTCCCGGAACCCTTCCGTGAAGACGGTGGAGGAGCTATTCGATGAAGTCTACAGGCATGGAGTGGACTGATCCGGAGGCGGGTCCCATGGATCTGCCGGACCTGCCCTCTCCCGAACTTCCGGATGGCTCCCCGGGAATCCGCCCCCGAACCTTTGACGAATACATCGGTCAGGAGGCGGTCCTCGCCGGGATTAAAATAAGTATCGAGGCCGCGCTCTTGAGGGAAGAGTGTCTCGACCATGTTCTCCTTCATGGTCCTCCGGGTCTGGGGAAGACAACTCTGGCAGGTCTGATCGCCGGCGCCATGGGAGTTCCGTTCCTGACGACATCCGGACCGGTTCTTGAAAAGGGGGGGGGACCTGGTGGGGAGCCTGTCGCGTCGCGCCCCCCGGACGGTCCTCTTTGTTGACGAGATTCACCGCCTTCCCCGTCCGGTCGAGGAAATTCTCTATGGGGCGATGGAGGACTTTGCCATAGACGTGATCTTCGACCGGGGACCCTCGGCCAGAACCTTCAGGCATGTCCTCCCTCCCTTCACCCTCGTCGGAGCCACGACCCGGGCAGGCCTTCTGTCGGCTCCCCTGAGGGACCGCTTCGGGATTTTCCAGGATCTCGATTTCTACCGGCCGGACGAACTGGTCAAGATCCTTCTACGCTCCGCATCAGTGTTGGGTTTTTTGCTTCCGGAGGAGGCCGCATTCGAAATCGGGTGCCGCTCCAGAGGAACGCCCCGGATAGCCAACCGTCTTCTTCGAAGGGTGAGAGATTACGCCCAGGTGAAGGCGGGGGGAGCGGTCTCCCGGGAGCTCGTTCTCGAAGCCCTGAAGGTGGAAGGGATCGATGATCTCGGCCTGAACCGTGTCGATCGCAAGGTTCTTCAGACAATCGGAACGGTCTATAATGGGGGACCGGTCGGTGTGGAAGCACTCGCGGCGACACTCCAGATCGAAGTGGATACGATCATCGATGTTGTCGAGCCGTATCTTCTCAAGGAAGGACTCCTTGCCAGAACGCCATCGGGACGTCGGCTGACCGAGTTCGGGCTCAAGAGGATCTCCGGAACGTTCTTTCAGGAAAATCGTCTTTAGAGCGTCAAGGCCGGTCCGGGGTCAGGAGCTGTGAGGGATCTTGAAGTTGTAGGTGATTCCCAAAAGGACCGGAAGGGTCCACATGACGCTGGATGAGACGTCGGTGTGGGTCTGGGGGTCGTTGGCGGAGATGGGGCCCTGGATCATGGTGGGAAGAACTTCGCCATAGAGGGAAAACCTGGGGGTGAGAGGAACGAGAAGTCCTGCCCCGACATCGACAGTAAATGAGACCGAGCCCACGTTTCCCTGGTTGGCCGGGAGGCTGTTGAAGGAGGGGCCAAGGTCGACGGCCAGATAAGGAATGACCGGTTCCAGTGTGACCCTGGGATCGAAGAGCGGAACGGTGGCTCCGACCGTAAGCGGAAGAGCCGAAAACCCGTGGAAGCCAAGGCTTGGAGAAAAGGACGCGTATCCCACCGAAAATCTGAGGCCCAGGTGGGCAGCCAGTTGTGAGCTCCACCGGAGATGGAAGTCGATTCCCGTGTTTTCGAGTTGGCTCATCTGGGTGGCTGGAACGGGGGTCCCGTCAATCGGGCCGGCGATGCTTCCGGAGAGAATGGGATCAACCCCTCCGTCGAAGGAAAGGCTTTGCCAGGCAAATTCTCCGGCTGCGACTGCCGTGGCCGGCTTTTCAGCCACGACCAGGCCGGCCAGAAGAAGTCCGGTCAGGGCAAAAACGAGTTTTTTTGGAATAAGGTCCATGCGCTCATTCTGGCGGGGTGGGCCGTTAAAGTCAAACTCTGGATCAAGATTGAGGTGAGGCGTGCAGTTGGGAAATCTGATATGGCTTTTTTTCATTCTGATGATGATCCAGCCGATCATGTCCCGCAGGATGCTCGAGTATGCCCGTAGCCAGGCGCTCAGGAACCTCGAGCGTTCCAGAGGGTCGCGGGCCATTGCCCTCGTCCACCGGCAGGAGACGATGAACCTTCTCGGTTTTCCCATTCTTCGCTACATCAACGTTGAGGACTCCGAGGAGATCCTGCGTGCGATCAAGATGACCGATCCCGAAACCCCGATCGACCTCATCATTCATTCTCCGGGGGGGCTTGTTCTGGCCGCCATGCAGATCGCCCATGCCCTGGCGAACCGGAAGGCTCCCGTCACAGTGTTCGTTCCCCACTTCGCCATGAGCGGCGGAACCCTGATCGCGCTGTCCGCCTCGCAAATCGTGATGGATGAAAACGCGGTTCTCGGTCCGGTTGACCCCCAGATCGGGGAGTTCCCGGCCGCCTCCATCCTGCGCGTCCTCGAGCGCAAAAGCCATGACGAGATCGACGACAAGACCCTGATCCTGGCCGATGTCTCCGAAAAAGCCATCCGCCAGCTTGCCGACGGGGTGACCGGTCTTCTGTCCAAGCGCATGCCGGAGGAGAAGGCCCGGGGACTCGCCAATCTTCTGGCCACGGGGCACTTCACGCACGATTATCCACTGACGGTCGAAGAGCTTCGGAGGTTTGACATCCCCATCTCCACGGAGGTTCCCGAGGAAATCTATCTCTTCATGAGACTTTTTCCGCAGCCCAAACAGATGTCGCCATCCGTCAGCTATCTTCCGACCTTTCCCGGGCGACACTCCCGCTCCTGAAAGGGATGGCCCGGTATTTTGGGTGTCAGGCTCTGGTATAATGCTAAAAAGAGATCCGGCCAATCAATAAAGAAAGGACTGCCCGATGATTGTTGTCGCAAACAGGATAAGGGTCGCAAAAGGCCATGAAGCGGAGTTCGAAGAGCGGTTCAAAAACCGCAAGGGGATGATCGATGGATTCCCGGGATTCATCAGGAATCTGATCCTTCGGCCGGTGGACTCCGAGTTCTATTCCGTCATGACCTTCTGGGAATCTGTGGAGGCTTTCGAAGCCTGGACCCGTTCGGATTCCTTCCGGCAGGCACACTCCCAGAGACCGCCCAAGGAGATGTTCTCTGGTCCGAATGTCCTTGAGATCCACGAGGTGATTATGGACACGGATAAAAATGTCTAAGGGAGTCCTTCTCCTGTCCGGGGGGCTGGATTCCTCTCTGGCAGGGTTGATCCTCCGGAATATGGGGGTTTCCCTCGTGGCGCTTCACCTGGAAAGTCCCTTCGGATGCGACTCCATGGCGGAGAAAATGGCTTCGGAAATCGGCGTCCCTCTGGTGGCCCGGCCCAAGGGAGAGGGGTTTCTGGAAATCTTGGCCAAACCCAAATACGGCTATGGGAGCGCCATGAATCCCTGCATCGACTGCCGGATTCACATGTTTGCCATGGGAAAGGCCTTCATGGAGGAAGTTGGGGCCTCTTTTCTTGTGACGGGCGAGGTGCTTGGACAGCGTCCCATGTCTCAGAAAAAGCGCTCCATCGAAGCCATCGATGCCGACTCCGGGATGGAAGGGCTTGTTCTTCGTCCCTTGTCGGCGAAGCTCCTTCCCGAGACGCTTCCGGAAAAGAAGGGGATCGTGGACAGGAGCCGTCTCTTCGGTTGGGCGGGTCGTTCCCGGAAGCCCCAGATGGCCCTGGCCCGTCGTCTTGGATTATCGGTCATGCCTTCTCCTGCCGGGGGATGTCTCCTGACGGATTCCCATTTCAAGGAGCGTGTCGGAGATTTTGTGGCGATCGACTGGCAAGAGAAGGGCCGGAAGGGGGCGAGTCGCCTCCCGGTGGCCTCCCTGCTGCGTTACGGAAGGCACTTTCGCTTCGATGAAGGGGAGTGGGTCATTGTGGGGCGTGACCAGTCGGACAACCGTCATCTGGAAGACCACATCCGGACCTCCGGAGTCGCATTCAGGCCCGATGGATTCGACGGTCCCCTTGTCTGTATCCTGACGACAGAAAGGGAGGTTTCGTCCCGGATGGGAGAACTGGCCACAGGAGCCCTTCACGCCTTCGGCGGAGGAAAGGTTCCCTCCGGCCCCCTCAATGTGACGGTGTTGACCGGTTCCGGAGAGCGGCCCTTCATACTTCCCCCCCTGACTCCAGACCGCTCCCACCTCATGAAGAAAGACGCATGGATGCCCCTATGGCGACAGTAGCCTCCCTTCATGCCGATCATTCCCGTCTCTTTATGCTGGAAGGGCATCCCTTCCGCACGGTCTATCCGGTCCTGTCGAGACGGTCGGGCGGGCTCTCCATCGGGATCAACCTGAATCTCGACAAGGGATGCAACTTCGACTGCATCTACTGCCAAGTCGACCGGATGGTTCCGGAAATGGAGATGAAACGTCTTCCGGTTCTCGAGGGGGTCATGGAGGAGCTAGGTCTTCTCTTCTCTGCCATGGATTCGGGGACTTTTTTCCGGGAGACCTCTTTCGGGGCACTTCCCCAGGAGCTGAGGGCGGTGAAGGACATCGCCTTTTCCGGGGATGGGGAGCCTACTCTGGCTCCAGCCTTCCGGGAGGTTTCCCTGGCCGTTCGCCAGTTCCTGTCAGGGCGGGAAGGGGACGGAGGATCTCACCCGATCCTTCGTCTTATCACGAATGGAAGCGGCCTCTTTCCCCGCGATGCCCGGTTATGGACAAGAAAGATCTTTCTGGAGGAAGGGCCAGGAGAAATATGGCTGAAGCTCGATGCGGCCGACCGGAAACTCTTCGACTTCATCAACCGCTCCCGGGTTCCCTTTGAGCGAATGATGCAGGGACTCGATCAGGTGGTGGCCGACCTTCCCGTCACGATCCAGACCATGATCCTCGACTACGGGAGTCCAGGAGAGGCAGAGTCATTCACAGCCGGAAGGGATCTCTGGGATCCTCTTCTGGAAAAGGTGTCCGGATGGGCCAAGATGGGGGCGAGAATCGGGGCCTGGCATCTTTACAGTGTCGCCCGTTCCCCCGCTATGGAGGGTGTCCGTAAGGTTCCGGTGGAGCGACTCGAGGCGTGGGCCAGGGAGGCCTCCTCGCTCCCTTTCCCGGTTCTCGTATTCCCATGAGCCGCTCCCAGGCGGACTACTTTTTCGGATACGCCGGTCTTTCCCACGACAGCGGACCGGATCATCCCGAGTCGCCGGCCCGCCTCTCCTGTCTCCTCCCGGTTCTCGAATCCCGTGTGAAAAAAGGAAAAGGGCGATTCCTCGACCTTCGTCCGGAACCTGATCTTTCCGCCTACCGGGCAAGCCACGACTTCCACCATGTCGATTTTCTGGAATCCCTTACCCCCTCGGCTCCTTCGGTCAACCTTGACGGAGATACCCGGGTCGGTCCTCCCACACTCCGGGCACTCCGGGAGATCGCGGGAGCCCTGCGGGATCTTTCAGCCGTTCCGACCGGAACGGTTCGTCGGGTCTTCTGCGCGCTTCGTCCGCCGGGCCACCATGCCCATTTCCATGGAGGGATGGGGTTCTGTGCGCTCAATCATCTCGCCGCCCTGGCGGTCTTGCGCGTACAGGCCAATCCCTCCGAGACAATTCTCGTTCTCGACTTCGATGTCCATCATGGAAACGGGACCTTCGATATCCTGACCCGCCTCCTCCCTCAGCAACAGTTCCTTTTCATCAGCACTCACCGCTATCCCTTCTATCCCGGCACAGGGTCCGGCCGTGAAAATCGGGAAGGCCCTTTGGGAGAGGGCGTGCTGGACATTCCACTTCCGGCCGGGACCGACGACGAGGATTACCGGACAGTCCTGGAGGAGTGGATTCTGCCCCGATGGGACAGATTTGCCCCTGCGACGGTTCTGGTGAGCGCCGGTTTCGACGGTCATGTGGCAGACCCTCTGGGAGACATGGCGTTGACGGAAAAAACCTACCGCCGTATTGGAGAGGTCCTTGCGGAACGGGAACGGGGTCTTTCGGCCTGCTTTCTGGAAGGGGGCTACAGCCTTCCGGCGTTGGCGGCTTCGGTCGACGCCTTTCTCTCAGGATGGGAGAGGGAGTAGAATGGGACCATCCCGAAGAGTTTGGCACCCACAGGTTGGGAATAAAATGAGAAGAGGAGAGGGTGGATAACCCATTCGATCAGATCAGAAAAGGCGTCGGAGAACTCGTCCGACAGGTGGCAATTCTGCCGATGGAGACAGAGGATGGCGCCCCCGAATGGTGCTTCGCACCTGGAGAAGGGGATAATCAGGAGATGACCCGTCTCCTGTCCCTCTTTGATAGCTGGGAATGTCATGTGCGCGACTCCCTCCTTCGCGTTCATCCCGGAAGAAACCAGGAAATCATTGAAATTCTGAGGATCGTTCGTTCAAAAATTGCCTTGAACCGGACCAACCGCCATTTCATGGGGTACATCCGGGAGGGAGCCCCTCCCTCATCAGGGCGGGATTTCTATCTGACCACCTTTGAGCGGACCCTGGATCATCTTCAGGGGATCTGGGAGGAAACCCTTCGCCAGGAAGATCCTTCGGCCTCATCCTCCCTCTTGTCGGAAGGGCGATGACGATGGAAAAGACAGACCAGCCCGGACGCTGCGACTCGTGCTGCCGAGTCAGCTCGGTTCTCTACAAGGTTTCCCTGGGGCATGACTTTTTTGATCGCGCCTACAACCGCTTGTCGGCGGTGGACGATCAGGCACCGCGCTGGTACTGCGAGGAGTGTTCGCGGGAGAAGGATTTTCAGCGCGATGTCAGAAGCATCCGGGAGGAGTTTCTTCGCCTCCGGTCCGGATCCGATTCCCTTCTTTCCGATCCCTCCAACTTTCTTCGGGCAAGGCAGCGGATACGCGAGATCGACCAGCAGATCAAAAAAGGACGAAGTCCCCATGTGATTCTTTCACCGCGGGACGTGGCCATTCTTCTCATGGATCTCGATTCATGGGCGGACGACCACGGAATTGCAGGGTAGGGCCCGGGACCCAGTCAGTTAAGAAGGAGGATTCGTTTGCAGGAAAACAGGTCGGGTCGGAAGATTCACCATGAAAGAGAGAGCCGGCTTTCTCTTGAGGAGTTCATTGAAAAGGCTCCGGATTTTACGACCGGTGAGCGGATCGCAGTGAGGGAAATCCTCGAGAGTGTCGCCGAAGGGGGGCGGGAGGTTTCCCACAGGCTTGCTCTGGGTCCTCTTCACGGACTGACGGGAAGTTCGGGGCAGGTCAATGTCCAGGGCGAAGAGGTCCAGGCCTTTGACGAAATCGCCCAGGAGGTTTTTTCCGGCTTGTTGGGAGCCTCCGGAAGAGTTTCTGTGCTGGTTTCGGAGGAGAGGGAAAAGCCCGAAGTTTTTCCCTGTCCCACGGATTCGTTCTATGTGGCGATGGATCCCCTCGACGGCTCTTCCAATCTGGCCGTTTCAGGCCCTGTCGGATCGATCTTTGCCTTGTACAGGTCGAGGGATGGGAACGAGGATCCTTCGAGGGCCATTCTCGAATCCGTCCAGGATGTGGTTTGCGCCGTCTATGTCCTATACAGCGTTTCGACCCTCATGGTGGTCGCTTTCCGTGAGGAGGTGCGGATGTACGCTCTCGATCCCGCATCGGGAGGATTCCTGCCGCTACCGGGTCCGGTCCGATTTCCCGATGGCGGGGGACAAATCGTCAGCATCAACACCGCCAACTATACCCGGTGGGACCGGGGGGTTCAGGCCTATGTCGATACCCTCCACTCCCATTCTTCGTGGAGCGCCCGTTATGTGGGGGCCCTCGTCATGGACTTCCACCGCAACCTTCTCAAGGGAGGGATCTACATCTATCCCGGAGATCTCCCAAAAGGGAACGGTGGAGGCCATCCGGAAGGGAAACTGCGTCTTCTCTTCGAAGCCATTCCCATGGCCTTCATCGCACGGGCGGCCGGGGGGCTTGCCACAAACGGCCAAAAACCCATCCTTGAACTTCCGGCCACGCACATTCACCAACGGGTGGCTCTCATCGTGGGATCCCGGGAGCGCGTTCAGGAGTTCTCCCGAATTTCGGGATCCCCCGAGCCGAATTAGGAGAGAGGGATCCGGATCGCCAGCAGTCGGGGCCGGGTCATTTCCTCCATGGCATAGCGGACCCCTTCAAATCCCAATCCGGACTCCTTGATCCCTCCGTAAGGCCAGTGGTCGAGCCGGAATGTCGGGATCTCATTGATAAGGACTCCGCCCGCCTCGATCTTCCTGGCCCATCCGATGGCCCGGTCGATCGAGCGGCTGAAGATCCCGGCCTGGATCCCGTACCGGGAGTGGTTGATACGTGCAATCGCCTCTTCGGGGGTTTCGAAGGAATTGATCGTTGCGACCGGACCGAAGATCTCTTCCTGTTCGATTGGCCATTCGGCCGAGGTTTCGGCGAGAAGGGTCGGATAGAGAAGTGTTCCCTCCTGCCGGAGCGGCAGAAGGAGCCTTCCGCCCCGTCCGACAGCCTCCTCCACTTTTTTTCTGACGTTGTCCGCATGGCTTTGCCGAATGAGCGGCCCCATCAGGGTTCGGGGCGATGAGAGGTCCCCGATCCGTCCTTCCGCGTCGAGTCCCCGTATTTTTTCGACCAGACCGTCGCGGACCCGCTCATAAAGGGGACGTGCGACGAGAATTCTCTGGATTGAGATGCAGACCTGTCCCGCGTAGGCGTAGGCGCCTGCCAGCAGGCGGTCGAGCAGATCGGTCGACCATCCGTCTTCCCAAACCATGACTGCGGCGCTTCCCCCCAGTTCGAGCAGGACTTTTTTCCGTGGAACGCGGTCCCGGATGTTCCATCCGACGAGGGCCGATCCCGTAAAGGAAATGACAGGCAGGGCGGGATGCGAGATGAGACGCTCGGCATCGGGCAAATCGCAAGGCAATACCGACAGGGCTTCGGGAGGAAGGCCGGCCTCGAGAAGAAGAGCCCCCAGGGCGATGGCCACTGTCATCCCCAGGGGGGCGGGTTTGACGATAAGAGCACTTCCGGTGGCAATGGCCGGTGCGACCTTGTGGGCAAGGAGATTGAGTGGGAAATTGTAAGGAGTGATCGCAAGCACCGGTCCATTCGAGACGCGATCCACGAGCCCAAGCATGCCGGTCCCCTGGGGAACGATCTCCCCTGGAAGGGAGGCAAATCCGTCGGTTTCTGTACAAGAGGCTGCCACACGAAAGGTGGTGATGGCCCGGTCGACCTCGGACAGGGCGGCTGAAATAGGTTTCCCGACCTCGGCGCAGATCAGTCCGGCCAGGAGGTTCCTGTGATCCGCCAGAAGTGTGGCCGTCCGATCCAGAATTTCCCGCAGCCGATGGCGAGGCAGGGAAGAAAGGATTCTTTGGCCTACGGAAACAGAGTCGGCCGCCCTCAGGACATCTTCGGTTCCAGGCCTGGCGACAGTCCAGGCGGGTCGCTCCCCCGGAAAACCCGGCAGTTTTTTTGTGAAGGAGTCAAGACGGTGGGGAGAGATTCGGGAGCTGCTGTCCTGCCATTCTCCGGCGACCAGAAAGGGAATCGGGGAGCGGTGGAGGATGTCGTCCAACATGGCGGGTCCTTTCCGTTTGTCCAGAAGCGGGCTTCGCTATCCTGTCTGGGGATGGCAGACTTTCTGGATTCACAGGATAGCATATCCCGTTTGAGATCTTGAGCGGTGCTAAGGATGAAGAAGGAGAAGAAAATATTTTCAGCAGGATGGGCGGGTATCCCGGCCGCTCCCGGGAGGGAGCAGCCGGAGCCTCGCCATGATTTTAGAGAGGCTTTAGTCGTCATGAGCAGGGCTCACCCTGCAGAATGAAAATGGGGTATCCTTTTTCCTGTCGTTCTCGCCATACGTC
>DAIBSV010000470.1 GCA_027415455.1 Nitrospirota bacterium
GCTGGGTTAGGCGGTCGAGAGCCTGCGTCTCGTCGCGAACCTTTCGTCCATCCGTTCCCTCCATGGCCGTTCTGAGACTCTTCATCTGGTTGCGGATGGCCTCCCTGTCGGCGTCGGGGAGGATGTCGGATCCGACCTTCTCCAGAGCCCGTTCGGTGGCGTTCAGGACCGTCTGGGCCTCGGTCTTCGCATCGACGAGAAGGCGTGTCGCGAAATCTTCCTGGGCATGGGAAAAGGCTTCCTTGAGAAGGGAACGCACATCATCCTTGTCCAGACCATAGGACGGTTGGATCACCACGTTGGACATCGTTCCGGTCGTCTGCTCCCGGGCGGTCACTTCGAGAATCCCGTTGGCGTCGATCTGGAAGGTGACCTCGATCCGGGGGGTACCGGCGGGAAGGGGCGGGACTCCCGAAAGGGTGAAGCGGGCCAGGCTCCTGTTGTCCTTGGCCATTTCCCTCTCCCCTTGCAGGACATGGATGTCCACATTCGTCTGGCCGTCGACGTAAGTCGTGAAAAGTTCCTTGGCCTGGGCGGGAATGGTGGTGTTGCGGGGGATGAGCGTGCTGGTGACTCCGCCGATGGTTTCGATTCCCAGAGAAAGCGGGGTTACATCGAGAAGAAGAAGATCCTTCCGTCGCCCCGAGAGAATATCGGCCTGGACGGCCGCTCCCTCGGCGACGACCAGGTCGGGATCCACCGAGTCGAAAAGGGGTTTTCCGAAGAAGGCGGCCACGGCCTCCTTGAAGCGGAGAAAGCGCGTGGAGCCTCCCACGAGAATGACGCCATCCACATCGGCGGGGGCCGTTCCCCCATCAGAAAGGGCTGCCCGCACGCAGGATAGGGTGCGGGCCACGAAGGGTTCCACCAGCGCGTTCATCCGGGAACGGGTCAGGGACGTCCGGAATCCGAGAGCCGGAATCGCAACCTCCACCTCTGGTTTAAGGGAGAGGGCGATCTTGGCTCGTTCCGCCTCTTTTCGCAAAAGATCCCTCACCTCGGAGCGTTCCGCGAGCGAGGCCAGTTTGGGGTTTTCCTCGAGCCAGGCCGAAACGATC
>DAIBSV010000471.1 GCA_027415455.1 Nitrospirota bacterium
GCTGGAGAATTCCCTCCCCGAAATCCACGCCCCCCGGAACCCCTGACGATCCCGGGGAGCGTCTTCTGGTCGGCCACAAGCTTCTGGGAAAGGGCCGGGGCGTTGATGGAATACATGATGGTGCCAAGACCCCGGACGATCGAGTGTCCCATCATCGTCATCTTTCCGGTCTCGATCCGGGCCAGGTCGGATTTGGCCGACCGGTAAAACAACGTATAGGTTGCCCCAAGCACCAGAACAAGGGCCACAGATGTAGACAGGGCGATCTTGGCCGAAAGTCTTAACCGGACCGATCGTCGCCTTTCGGGACCGCTCACCGATTCCTCCTCGCCTCAAGGGATCAACAGACCTTTTTTCCTCCGGCTCTAGACCCCGGCTTCCAGACGCTCCGGAGAGACCGTGTCGATGGAGGGAGTTCCCCTTTTTGTCCGTATGGAAACATCCTGAAGAATTTCACCCACATCAAGAATGATGACGACCCGCCCGTCTCCCGTGATCGTCGCTCCGGCCAACCCTCTAATCCCGGACAGGATCTGGCCCATCGACTTGATGACGACCTCTTCCTGATAGGGAAGCCTGTCGACGACCAGTCCGAGATTCTTCGATCCAACCTGAACGACCACGACATATTGGCCTTCGGGAATGCCCGCCCCGTCTCCCACATGAGGGACCTTGAACTCGTCCCGAAGACGGATCAGGGGGAGCACCTGCTGGCGGAGATTCAACACCTCGCTTCCCGAAAGGGTCTTGATATCCTTTTCGGTTATTTTTACCGTTTCAACAACACTCGCCAGGGGAATCGCGTAAGTTTCGGCGCCGATGGTCACCATGAGGGCCTGGATGATGGCGATCGTCAGGGGAAGCCGGATGGTGAAGGTGGAACCGGCCCCCTTCTGCGTCGCGATCTCCACGGATCCGTTGATCTTGTTGATGTTGGTCCGGACCACGTCCATCCCCACCCCGCGGCCGGACACATCCGTCACCTTTTCCGCGGTGCTGAATCCGGGCATGAAGATGATGTTGACCGCCTCGGAATCGGTCAGGCGCAGGGCGTCGG
>DAIBSV010000472.1 GCA_027415455.1 Nitrospirota bacterium
AGACGGACGGGCCGCCCGTTCCAGATTTTCCAAAAAAGGGAATCCTGTTCTACGATCTGATGCCTCTCTTCGGCTCCCGGGAGGCCTTCCCGAGGCTGGTCGAGCATCTGGCGGCCCCCTACCGGGGTAAGGGGATCACCCGCGTCGTCGGGATCGAGGCCCGCGGATTCATTCTCGCGGCACCGGTGGCTCAGCTTCTGGGGGCGGGATTCGTGCCGGTCCGCAAGAAGGGAAAGCTGCCGGGGAGCGTCCGCGAACTGTCCTATGACCTCGAATACGGGCAAGACACGATCGCCATGCAGGAAGGGGCGATTTCGAAGGGGGAACGGGTTCTCCTCGTGGACGATCTTCTCGCGACCGGCGGGACGGCCCGCGCGGCCTTGGGCCTCGTCCGGCTTCTGGGCGGAGAGGTGGAGGAGCTGCTCTTCGTGGCCGAGCTCGAAGGGCTTGGTGGACGGGAACGTCTCTCCGGGGAGAGGGTTCGTTCCGTTCTGTCCTACAAGGTTTAGGCCAAGCGATGAATACCTGGCGGTATTTTGTCGTTCATGTCGTTTATCTGAAAGATTTTTCGGAGATCGAGCCCCTCGTGGCTCCCCATCGGAGCTTTCTTGACGGGTGCGTGACGGAGGGCTCTCTTCTTTTTTCTGGCCCGCTGGTTCCTCGAACAGGGGGGCTCCTCTTCATGCGGGGAAGGGACAAAGGCGAGATCGAGACGCTTCTTTCCGCGGATCCCTACGCGACAGCCGGAGCCGCTCGCCATGACATCCTGGAGTTTCAGCCGGTCAAGGCCTGTCCCGCATTTTCCGGTCTTCTGGGCGGAGGCTGACGGTATCGGAGCGGAAACGGTGGAGGGACTCTCGTGAGGCGGGCGCTCCTTTCCTTTCCGCGACTCTTTGTCGAAGCGCTCCGCGGCAGTCTCCTGAGCCGCTCACTGGCCTCGGCCCCCTTTGTCGCCCTCCTGTTGGCCTTTACCCTCACCCAGTTCAGCGAGGGCATGACCCAGACCGCACTGACCTGGATCGCCTTCCGGATCCGCCACGACGATGTGACGCT
>DAIBSV010000473.1 GCA_027415455.1 Nitrospirota bacterium
GACTTTCCTGCGCCCTGCTTTCCTCGAAGGATTGGCACAAGGTCCACCTTACAGCCCGGTTGCATAATCCGGGCGACTGCTCCGAGCATGAGCGTTCGAGAGACGGCCTGCGCATACTCTGTGTCCTTCGCTCCAAAGTATTTTGAGAAGAGACCATCGACGCGAGAAGTCCTGTCCCACCGAAGCAATTTCAGGTAGTCCCGGACAGGGTGAAAACCATTCCGTCGCCCCAACATCATCAGGACGGACAGGAGCATCCCTGGAGGAATGGCCGACAGCTTCCATGTCAGCTCAATCTCTGCGCCGATCTCCGTCACGAGAGCGTCCGTCACCGGCCTTTCGCCTAACAGGAGGACGTTGGAAAACTCGTCATAGCGGACACTGCCTGCATCGCGGAAACGCTCATCATGCTGGAGGATTAAGGTGAGATTGGCCGAATTGACCTTTATGGCTCCCGTCGTTTCGGAGCGGACAAGCTGGCCGATCCAATCCGGGTCGGGGTCATCGACCGGAAGGTCTTCGAGACTCCCCCCGGCGGCCAGGAAGTCGTCGATCCCGACCTTGGAGCCGTCCGGAGCCGCCGGTGGGGTGACCCATTTGACCTCGGCCCCAAGGCCCTGGAGAAATTCCGTGAGGGATTGCCTGGCCTTCGCTACAGATTTGTTTCCCCCCACGTCGCTGTCGTAACAGATGACCGCCTTTCTCTCTCGCCAGTCGAGGAATTGAAGATCCTTCCGTGCGGCCTTCCCACTCCAGATCCAGACACCCGTCAGGCACAGGGCACAGAGGCCATAAGACCGCAGAGCGTCGGCTTTCTTCGCGCCTTCCGTGAGCCATATTTCTGTGTCGGGTTCAATGGACTGTTGGGCGGGGAAGTCCACGCGCTGGTCGAGGCCGTCGGGGGAGAGGTAACGCAGCTTTTTTCGCTTCCCGGACTTAGGATCGGTGATGGTGACCGGATCGTCGAAGCGGACTTGACAAGAGACGATCTCGCCGTCTTGCCCGTAGAGCGGGACAAGGACTCCGGGACCGTGCTTCTCTGAAAAGCC
>DAIBSV010000474.1 GCA_027415455.1 Nitrospirota bacterium
AGGAAAAGGGCGAGGTGGTGCTCGATGCGGCCCTCGTGGTCGAGGACGGTCGGATCATGGGGCATGGCGGCCAGCGCCCTTGTCTCTTCCCGAAGGGCCTTCAGATAGTGTCCCTGGCGGTCATAGAGCCACCCAAGACTGTCGCGGTAGGCCCCGTTTTTCGGGTCGACGGTCAGGGCGTGGAGGATCATGTAGCGGGCCTTGACCAGATCGCCGTGCTCGATCACTTCTGTGTAGCCCAGATAGTTGAGGGCGTCCGCAAACCCCTTGTCGATCTCGAGGGTTTTCCTGAGAAGGGCGGTCACCCGGGGGAGATAGCGCTTGTGATCCCACTGGTCGTAGAGAATGGCCTTGTTGAAGATCAGGATCGGATTCCGGACGGAGAGCCGTTCGGCCTGATCCAGAGCCTTCAGGGCCAGCCGGTACTTTTTCTGGTCCATATAGGCCAGGGCGATCGAGAAGGAGATCTCCCATCGCTCGGGAGAGAGGCTTTTGGCGTCCTTGAGGTAAAGGAGCGCCTTGGGACTGTTGTCCAGCCTCCGGTAGAGGTCCCCGAGGTCGTAGGCCCCCTCGTAAAGATTGGGAAAGCGCCGGATCATCAGATGATAGGTGTCGATCGCCCGGGTGAAGTGCAGGGATTTCTCGTAGACCGATCCCAGGAAGGAAAGGAGACGGGGATCCTCCGGGTGGGTCCGGAGAATTTCCTCGATCTGGCGGATCGCCTCGTCGTAACGGCTCTCCTGGACCAGCAGGGAGGAAAGGATCAGGGGAAGCCGGTTGTTGCTGGGATGCTCCCCGATGGCCCTTTTGAGCAGTCTGACCGCGTCGGGATAGGCATCGAGAGAGAAGTAGGTCTTGAGAAGCTTGACCTCGAGGTCGATGCGTCCGACCTCCTGGAGGGAGAGCAGGGCTTCATAGTTCTTGCGGGCCTTTTCCCATTCGCCCTTCCGCGAGTAGAGGTCGCCAAGGGACTCGAGGGCGGGAGCGAAACGGGGATCCCGGGAAAGGGAGAGGCGGTAGAGCCCCTCCGCCCGGGCGTCGTCACCCGA
>DAIBSV010000475.1 GCA_027415455.1 Nitrospirota bacterium
GGCAGGCGGCGAACCGGGATGAGGTCCTCTCGCGGTTCGAGCGGGAAGCGGGAGTCGCGGTCCGGGTCATCTCCGGGGAAGCCGAGGCGGCCCTCACCTATCGGGGAGCTCTTCTCGACCTTCACGAAACCCGGGGTCCCTTTCTTGTGATCGATATCGGGGGGGGGGGTCGAGCGAGCTTATCGTCGGGGAGACGACGCGGAAGTTCTGGAAGGCTTTTTCCGTCGAGGTCGGTGTCGTGACCCTTACGGAAGGATGGTTCCGTAACGATCCCCCTTCGGACCAGGAAATACAGCAGGTCCGCCGCTATCTTGAGGAGCGCTTTCGGGATGTCGTGACGGTGCTGTCTCCCTATCTGACCGCGGGGGTGACCCCCGTCGGAACCGCCGGGTCCGTCACCACGATCCTGGCCATGGTCCACAAGATGGCCCGGTACGATCCGGCCCTTGTCCACGGCCAGGGGCTCTCGCGACAGGAGGTGGACCGGCTCTTCACCGAAATCCGGCCCATGAAGTCCAGGGACAGACTCCTCCTTCCGGGAGTCGAACGGGGCCGTGAGGACATCATCTTGTCCGGAGCCCTGATCCTGTTGTCTCTCCTCGAGTTTGTCAATCAGGCGGGGCTGGTCGTATCGGCCTATGGTCTTCGGGAGGGGATCGTCCTCGATCTTGCGGAGGAGGGATCCGACGGTCTGTTATAGGGCGAGGAGCCGGTTCCAGCGATCGGGGTCCAGGGACCGGTAGGCGGAGAAAAGGGACGGGTCGTCGGGGAAGGCGGCCATCCCCCTTATGAGGATTTCCCGGGCCAGTTCGATATCGGAGCGGACGGCGATGGAGGAAAGGGCCCTGAAGAACCCGGGCATCGGTCCATAAAGGTTCGAGAAGTCCTCGAGCAGAGGCCACGGATCAAGGGAAAGATGCGCATTGTGCCGATTTTCAGCGATCCTGAAGAGGAGTGTGACCGGCTCCCGCGAGTTTTTCTTCACCTTTTCGTACCAGGCGATCGCGGACATCCATCTCCCGGCATCCTCGTCGATCATGGCCAGGGTC
>DAIBSV010000476.1 GCA_027415455.1 Nitrospirota bacterium
GAGAACCGGGAGCGGAGACGCTCTTCCAGGGTCATGATTTCGTTTGGGGCGCAGTCGCTGGTCAGGATGATCTGCCGGCCGCTCTCGAACAGAGCATTGAAAGTGTGGAAGAACTCTTCCTGGGTCCGTTCCTTGTTCGAGAGAAACTGGATGTCGTCGACGATCAGGACGTCGATGGAGCGGTAGCGTTCCCTGAACTCGCTCATCTTGTTGAACTTGATCGCATTCACCATTTCATTCAGGAAGGATTCGGTGGTCAGATAGAGGATCTTCTTCTCCGGAGACCTCCGGAAGATGGTGTTGCCCACGGCATTGACCAGATGGGTCTTTCCCAGACCGACCCCTCCGTAAATGTAGAAGGGATTGTAGGATTTCCCGGGATTCTCGGAAACCTGGTAGGCGGCCGCGTGGGCAAAGCGGTTGCTCTCCCCTACCACATAGTTGTCGAATAGGTACCGGGTAATGAGATGATTGTCCCACTCCGGCTCGGGGGACTTTGCCGCTGGTTCCTTCATGGGGAGCCCCGCCTTGCGTCCCGACTCCCGGGATTTTTTCGCCTTCTTTTCCTCGGAGATCCTGATGGAAAAGTCCAGATTGTCCCGCTCGAGCAGATTCCGGCAGGCCCGGAGGATCGACTCCTGATGGCGGCCGGAAACGAGACGGCTCACAAAGCCGTTCGGAACCACCAGGGTCAGCCGGTTATCCTCTTGTTCGAGGCGGCATTCCCGGTAGATTTCCCGAACTCCCTCGAGAACGCTCGTTCCTTCGGAGTCGTCGATGTACTTCAACGTGTCCTGCCATAAATCCTGCATGAAAAATCTCTCGATCGAAGACCCGAAGACATGGTCAGGAAAAGTTTTTAACAGACTGTGGAAAACATGTTGAATAACCACGAAAAATCCGGGAGAAAAATTTTCCCGGACGAGACAGGTTCTTAATCATTAAATGTTTTAATTTTAACGATTAATGAGTATCCGGAAGAGCCGATTACGGGACCGATCTGAGGTGGGACTGATCCTATCAGAGAAGATTCGAGGAATCAATTCCC
>DAIBSV010000477.1 GCA_027415455.1 Nitrospirota bacterium
GGGAGGAGTTCGGATTCTTCGATGCCCAACGCCGGTTCTCTGTCGAGGTCAGTCCTGTCTCCGACCCGGGGATCTGCGAATGCGGAGAGATTCTGAAGGGAGCCAAGGGCCCCCGGGATTGCCGGATATTCGGGACCCTCTGCACTCCCGACACGCCGGTTGGGGCCTGCATGGTCAGCGCCGAAGGGGCCTGTGCGGCGGTTTTTCACTATGGGGACCGGGAAGGGGCCGTCTCTTGAGCGGGGGGCGGGGATCGCTGGGAGACCGGCTCGATCTGGAAAGAGGGCGCGTGGAGATGGTCCATGGGAGCGGAGGTCGGGCCTCGGCCCAGCTTGTGGAGGAGATCTTCTTCCCGGCCTTCGACAATCCGTGGCTCAGGAAGGAGGGGGACCAGGCCCAGCTCGATCTGTCGGAGGGGCGATGGGCCATGAGCACCGACTCCTTCGTGGTGTCACCCCTCTTCTTTCCGGGGGGAGACATCGGATCCCTCTCCGTCCATGGGACGGTCAACGACCTGGCCATGGGAGGCGCCCGTCCGCTCTATCTGACGGCGGGTTTCGTCCTCGAGGAGGGATTCCCCCTTTCAGATCTCGTCCGGATTGTCTGGAGCATGGGGAGTGCGGCCAGGGCGTGCGGCGTGTCACTGGTGGCAGGAGACACCAAGGTGGTGGAGCGCGGCAAGGGGGACGGCCTCTACATCAACACCTCCGGGATCGGACGGATTCCGGAGGGCGTCGATCTCGACCCATCCGGAATCCGTCCGGGTGACGAAATCCTCATCTCGGGGCCGGTCGGCGATCATGGGGCTACCGTCCTGGCCGCGCGGGAGGAAGGAAGGATCACAACGTCCCTGCGCTCCGATTCGGCGCCGCTTGACGGCCTGGTCGCGGCGATGCTCGCCTCCGGTCCGGGACTCGTCTGCCTCCGGGATCCGACCCGGGGAGGGGTGGCGTCCACCCTGAACGAGTGGGCCCGGATCTCGGGTCTGTGCTTCGAGAGCGAGGAGTCCGGGCTTCTGATCCGTCCCGAGGTTCGGGGGGTCTC
>DAIBSV010000478.1 GCA_027415455.1 Nitrospirota bacterium
TGGGGAACGTCGATGTCCTCCCCCGAATGGCGGGCCATCGGATGTCCGTTCAGGTACCGGTAGGCCCCGAAGTCGTGGGTCACCTTTCCGGCAAGAGGAAGGATGAAGGAACGATGGAACCTGAGGGGCGTGTCAGGAGAGGCCAGTGCCGCATGAATGATTTTACGCTCGCGACTGAGGCGCCTCAAAAGAGATTCCGGCGGAGTCACGAAGGAGCGGGCCACATGGAGCCGCGAAACCTGGAAGGATCGGGGCATCACCTGAAGAATAAAACGGGTCTTCCGGCCATCCTGGAGATAAATGTCCACCGGAAGAGAGCCGGGGGAACGCGCGAAGTCGACCCCCACCAGAGCGGCCAGCGCATGATCTCTCCCTTGCGACTCCTTGTCCCTCCAAGGACTAAGAGCGATCCGGTGGTCCTCGATCGCCAGATATTGCGCATGGGATTTCTCCGGGAGCAAGAGGAGAAGCAACCCTCCCTGTGGAAGACTCAGAGCCTGATCGTGGCCCCCATTTCCCGTTTCCGCCCCCTGTGCAGAGGGATAAAATACGGTCAGGAGAAGAAAAAGGAAGAACGTCGTAAGACCCGGACCGCGCCTACCCACGGGTCCAGGCCCGTCTGAGACTGAAGGCGGCAGCCACCGGATCCGGCGTATAGGAGAGGGCACCCATGACCGCCATGCCGAAGGCCCCTGCCTCGCGCACGCGGGGAGCCTCCCCTTCTCCGATACCCCCGATCGCCCAGACCGGGACCGGAACCTCCCGGACGATCTCCCGAAGGAGGGTCAGACCAAGTGGCGGGCCGAAGGGCCGCTTTGACGGTGTGTCGAAGACCGGTCCCGCAATCAGGTAGTCGGCCCCCTCGGTCACAGCCTCAATGGCCGTGGTGAGAGAATGCACCGAAACCCCGACCAGAAGGGGGCGGGCCATGTACTCCCGCATCCTCGGGATCGGCGGATGGAGGGAGGGAAGGTGCAAACCCGCGGCACGACCCGCCAGGGCATAATCCAGTCTCCGGTTGACGAGAAAGGGAAG
>DAIBSV010000479.1 GCA_027415455.1 Nitrospirota bacterium
CCTCCTCCGGTGGGGGGAGGGACTGAAGCACACGCCCCCCCTGGGGGAGGAGACAACGACGATTCGACGAATGTCAGGTTGCTGGCGATCACCTGGCCGTCCTCACCGACGATCACGCGGGGAGGCATGACGATGCGATCGTTTGCTTTGGGGTCATGGATGGGCCGGGGAATCATCGGCCAATCGAGAATCACACGGTCAAAACCGGCGATCTGAAGAGCAGAAGGCCGGGATCCGTCACATGACCGAGACTCCTGGCCTGACAAAGATCGTCCAGGGCCACGCCGGGGCCGGAAAGAGCACGGCCCTGACCCCTGTCCGCTATGCCCTGGAAGCGGAGGGAAAAGACGTGATCGGCTGTGCTCTTCAGGGAAAAACGGCCAAGGGTCTGCAAGAGAGTACCGGCATCAGGAGCCAGACGATTGCCTCCCTTCTGATCGAGCTTGAAGGGTACACGACGGATGACGGCCGTCAGATCGATCCCACGCGCAAGCTCTCCTCAAAATCTGTTGTCATCGTGGACGAGGCGGCCATGGTGGACACGCGAACCCTGGCCCGATTGCAGACCCTGACCCACGCCGCGGGGGCCTCTCTCCTGCTGGTCGGGGATGAAAAACAAGTGCCTCCCGTCGCGGCCGGATCCCCCTTCCGGTCCCTGAAAAACGAACTCGGATTTGCGGAGTTGACAGAGAATCGACGCCAAAAAGTTGAGTGGCAGCGGGTGGCCTCCCGGGAGATCCGGGCGGGAAAAGTCGTGGAGGCCCTGACCCGCTATGCCGAAGCCGGGATGCTCACGATCGCGAAGGATCGAGAGGGGGCCATGGCATCCTCCATTGGTTTTTTGGTTACTCCCGCTCGTCTTCGTCTTCCCGCTCTTCTTCCGGGGCGGGGGCGGGCTTGGCGATCCGGACCTGCCCGACGGTCCCGGAGGACCCGGATCCGTCCAGGAGGGCGGCCAACAATTTCAAGGAATCCGTCGCGGTGTCGCCGGTGAACTCAATGTCAGGCCCGGCTGTCAGCATCTTTTCCCC
>DAIBSV010000047.1 GCA_027415455.1 Nitrospirota bacterium
GGAGGAGGATCCCACCGTCACCTCCCGAAGTCCTCTGTAACGGCCGATTCCCTGATGCAGATGAACCACGAAGTCCCCTTCGGCGAAGACGGGGCGGTCCCGGCGATAGGCCTGGGTGCGGGTTGAAAAGGAGCGGAAGGGGGGGCGCGAGACGGTTTTCCGGAACAGCCAGGTATCCGAAAGGACAAGAAGATTGTCGCGGACAACCTCGAAGCCTTCCTCCAGGTCTCCGAGAAGAAGGGAGAGGGGCTGGCGTCCCTTTTCGCCGGACCTGTCCTCGGGAGCCCCGAAGGTCGTCATGAAGGAGAGGCCACCGGCCTCGAAGACATCCTTCATCCGGTCCCGCTGGCCCCGCGTTCGGCAAAAAACGACGATCTTCATCGTGCGGGAGAGCTCCTCAAGGTCGGGAAGCCAGGAACGGTTCCGGTCGATGCGTGATCCGGCCGGTATGAGGAAGCGGGAGTCCGATTCTTCCGGAAGCGACGAGAGGGACAGGCAGGGAATGGCCCTTTCCCAGTCCTCTCTTTTCGAGAGCGTCAGGAAGGCCTTTTCGGGAGGGGGAATCCATTTGCGTTCCGACTCGGAAAGGGCTTCCCATCCTTCCTCGATCCTCGTCGTCCAGTCCTGAAGCCTTGCGAGAAGAGGGCTCCAGTCGTCGACAAGGAGCAGGATGTCCTCCCGGGATAAGACTGGAGAGCAGGCTTCGGGAAAGAAGGTCGGAAAATGGCGTTCGATCCCGGGGGAGAAAGGCGGCAGGGTGTTCTGGAGGAGCCATTGTTCCTCATCCGGGGATTGTCCTTTCCTGAGAACGGGTTTCAGCCATTCGTGGCTGGGGAGAAGGTCGACCGAAGATACGGAGCCCACCGAGCGTTGGGTTCCGGGGTCGAAGAGACGAATCGAGCGGATTTCGAGATCGTCCCACTCGAGCCGCACCGGCTGCCGGCGATCCGTCGAGTAAAGATCAATCAGGGCTCCCCGGACAGAGAACTCTCCGGGGGCCGTCACCTGGGGGACCCTCAAATATCCGTAGGAAAGGAGGGTGTCGATCACCGATTGGGGGTCCTCTTCCTGGCCCGCCGAGAGCAGTCGCTTCTTGGTGTGAAGGAGGGACGGGGGAAGGGTTTTTCTGAGGATGGCGGCGATTGGGGAGACGACAAAATCGGGGGGATTCGGACTGGCGATCCGGTCCAGGGCATGGATGCGTTCGGCGCGAATGAAATCGGCCGGACTTTCCCGTTCGTAGGGAAGGGTCTCCTCCTCCGGGAAGAGAAGGCCGTCGAAGGGCCGGTCCAGGAGGGATGCGGTCGTCCGGATTTCCTCGTAGAGCCTGAGTGCCCGTTCGGGCGTGGAGGTAAGAACCCAGAATATTTCTCTCCGTCCAGCCTCCCTCAGAAGGGCCGGCAGAAACGGAAAGGCCTCACGGGTCACCCCCTCGATCCGCCCCGAGGCCAGAGTCGTTCCGTTGGTCGGAATTCGTGTCCGGAGAGCGTCGAGGGTGCGGCGAAAAGGGTGGAGGAGCGGCTCGTCAGCCACGGTTCTGCGAATATCGGTCGATGATCCGTTCGATCAGGCCGGTGGTGGAGGAGTCCGGCACCAGAGGGATGGAGCGGACCGCTCCTCCCTTCTTGAGAACGAGATCGCTTCCCACGATTCTGTCCGGGCTCCAGTCCCCCCCTTTGACGAGAACGTCCGGAAGAATCTGTCGGATCAGCTCTTCCGGCGTATCGGCATCAAAGAACGTGACATAGGAGACGCAGGAAAGGGAGGCCATGACCCGCGCCCGGTTACCCTCGGGGACGATCGGGCGGAGGGGTCCCTTGATCGTCGCCACCGAGCGGTCGGTGTTCAGTGCGACGACGAGAACCTCCCCCATCTCCCGGGCCTTTTCGAGGACCTCCACGTGGCCGGCATGAAGGAGATCGAAGCACCCATTGGTGAAGACGATCCGTTCACCTTTGGACCTGTGGCGTTCCAGGACGGGGAGAAGCGAATCGGGGGCGAGAATCTTCGAGGAGGTTGCGGAAAAAGGAATGCTGGAGGCCATCGTCAGTCCGGATCCGGCGGTCAGGAGGTGCGCGGGAACAGGATTTCTTCGACCATCTCGCACAGGACATGGCCCAGGGTGATGTGCGTTTCCTGGATGCGCGGGGTCAAAGGAGAGGGAACGATAAAGGCCAGGTCGACAAGTTCTTTCATCCGTCCCCCTGTTCCGCCCCCGAACCCGATGGTCGCAAGGCCGGTGCTCCGTGCCTTTTCCAGGGCGAGCAGAACATTCTTGGAGTTCCCGCTCGTGCTGATTCCGATGGCCAGGTCTCCCGGCCGTCCGTAGGCTTCGACCTCCCGGGAGAAGATGTGTTCGTACCCGTAATCGTTCCCGATGCTGGTCAGAGTGGCAAGCCCCGTTCCAAGGGCGATGGCGGGCAGTCCCTTCCGGTTGATGTAGAAACGGCTGACAAGTTCTCCGGCGATGTGGGAGGCATCTGTGGAAGACCCTCCGTTCCCGAAGATGAGAAGCTTTCCCCCGTTCCGGAAGGTCTCGACCATCATGTGGGTCGCCTTTTCGATCAGGGGAAGGGAGCCCCTCAGAAAGTCTTCCTTCGTCCGGATGCTGTCCCGGAAGATCGATTCGATTCTGGAGGAGAGGGCGGCATTGTCCATGGGAAATGGCTCCGGAGTTTTTGGGTTCAGGCCTGCGCCCGGGTTTTTTCCAGAGCCCTCTTGAAGCGCTCCAGGGCTTCGCCCACGATTCTGTCATCGTGACAGGTCGACAGGAAGAGGGCTTCGTACTGGGAGGGAGGAAGAAGAAGTCCCTCGCGCCGGGCTTCCTGGTGAAAGATCGAAAAGAGGCGGATATCGGAGCGCTCCGCGCTTTCGAGGTCGGTCACAGGATGGGTGGAGAAGAAGAGCGTCATCATCGATCCCATCCGGTTCAGCTGAATGGGAAGACCAAGGTGGCGGGCGGTCGCCAGGATGCCATCGGCCAGAATCCGGCCTTTCTCTTCAAGAAGCGAATAGAGGGCAGGAGTCCTGAGTTTCGTGAGGGTCGCGAGCCCTGCCGCCATGGCCACAGGGTTTCCGGAGAGTGTCCCCGCCTGATAGACCGGTCCTTCCGGGGCGACCATCTTCATGATGTCCTCTCGTCCCCCATAGGCTCCTACCGGCATCCCGCCCCCAATGATCTTTCCGAGAAGGGTCAGGTCGGGCTCCATCCCGAAAAGGACCTGGGCTCCGCCGTAGGTCAGACGGAATCCCGTGATGATCTCGTCCGCAATGAGGAGGGCCCCGTTTTCTTCCGTCACGTCCCGGGCCGCCAGAAGAAACTCCTCGTCGGGAGGAACGACGCCCATGTTTCCGGCAACAGGCTCCAGGATGAGGGCGGCAACGGTCTTTCCCTCACCTTTGAAAAAATCCCGGAGAGCCTGGGTGTCGTTGTAAGGGAGAACGATCGTATCCTGGATGACGGCCTCCGGAACTCCGGCGCTGGTGGGTATCCCGAAGGTCGCCCCTCCGGATCCGGCCTTGACGAGAAGGGCGTCGGAATGGCCGTGATAGCCCCCTGCGAACTTGACGATCCGGTTTCGCCCCGTAAAGGCTCTCGCCAGCCGGAGAGCCGACATGGCGGCCTCGGTTCCCGAATTGACGAAGCGGATGCGGTCGAGTCCGGGAACGGCCCGTGTCAGGACCTCCCCCAGTTGGATCTCCGTTTCTGAGAGACCGCCGAAGGAGAGTCCCCTCGAAGCGGTCTCCCCGATGGCGGCAAGCACTTCCGGGTCGGCGTGGCCCAGGATGAGGGGGCCGAAGGACAGAACGAAATCGATGTAGTCCCGGCCGTCGATGTCGGTGATGATGGGGCCCTTGCCCTGTCGGATGACGGGGGGGGGTGACCTCCAACGGCCTTGTAGGCCCGGACAGGACTGCTGACGCCACCAGGAAAGATCCCGCAGGCTTTTTTGAATCCTTCTTCAGAGTTCAATCGGACGCTCCCGAATGTGAGGGTGAGAGTCTTCGATGCTGGCCCATCCCTGACAGGACCACGAAGACTCTGAAGATTATCATATTTCCTTTTCGGAAGGAAATGCGTCCGGTTTGCTGCGCGCATCCGCCTGGAAAAGGTCAGGGCATTTTATTGGTTATGTTTCCGATATGATACAAAAAATCGGACCTTCTGAAGGACCGGTGTCTCATATTGTTGACGGAACTGGGTTGCGGATCGTCCGTGGAGTGGTATCTTTCTTGCGTCATGACCCGAGATGCCGGAATCATGTTTTTCAAACCCGAAGGAGGTGAGTTGGCGATGGCTGGAAAAGGATTTGTTGGCTATTGGCTGAACGCGGCCTTTTCTGCGGTCGGATCCGGATCGGTTGTGGGCTTTTGTCTCCAGGAATGGTTCGGCGCCCATCGATTTGAAACCTGGAGAGAGTCCTATGTCTGGATCTACTGGATCATGGTTCTCTCGACCATCGTGGGAGCGCTGATCGGCATTTATTCCTATGCCTATCACAAGAAAAAGGAAAACTGGACCTGGTAGGGCCTTGGCGTGAATCGCTTGACGCCGTGATCAAAAATGCAAGGGGCAGCCTCGGGCGGGTCAGTCCGGCATCGATGGATCTTCCCTCGTCTGCTCCTTAATTTCTGGAAAATCGCCTGAAATTTGGATGACGTTCTCATGGAACCTCGACAGGGAAAAGATGCGGCCATGGCCGGAGACTGGAAAAAACTTTGGATCATCGCGGCGGCCGCTTCGGCGGTGGGTGCTGCCATCGGATTTTTTTTCGGTCTGAGGGGCGGAGGATGACTCTTTCCCCCCAGTGATATCACAAAAATGCCTGCAGTCGACCACTTTTGAAGTTTATGTCAATATCCTCCTCCCTGATTTCTGACATTCTCGACTGTGACGATGATCCCTACCGCCAGCGGCAGAAGCGACAATCCCGCCAGGATGAGGGCCCTCTTTCCTGATCCGGTCCTTTGGCCCAACAGCGAAAGGCGGCCAGCCACTCCTCCGAGTAAAAGGGCGCCGGCCAGTGAGCCGATCACCCCCGGTGAAATGTCCACATACATGAGTCCGATGACGAGAAGGGCTCCGAGCACCCATCCGGGTTCAATACCGGAAAGGCGGGTCCCGAAAAGGGTCGAAAGAAGCATGGCTCCGAAAACCGCCGAAAGTCCCCCCGCCAGTTGTCCGACGAGAAGGCTTCCCGAGAGGGGGGACAGGACCCCGAGCACCGCAGCTGTAAAAAATGAGGGAATGAGAAAGAATGGATCGAGTCCTGTGGTTCGGTCCACAGGGTAACTGAAACGGATTGCGAGCCAGGCAGCGAGGGTCAAGGAATAAGAAACGGTTCCATGAAACAGGGTTTCCTGTCTGAGAAGCGGAAGGGTCAGAAGAAGGAGCCATGCACTCATGGCGCCCGATTCGACCAGAAATCGAAACCTCAGAGGAACCATGTTTCTCAAAATGAAGGAAGCGGATGCGAGAAGTGGAATCCAGTCCATAGGTCGATCCGGGTCAAGAAAGTGGCGGATCGAGCCGGGATCGAACAAGGCGAAAGAGAGAATGATCCCGAGGAGGACGATGAGATCCGCGAGAGGAAGGGTGTTTTTTCGCCATTTTCCAGGAAGAAGTTTCAAGGAGAAAAGGAGGAGCAGAACGGAAAGGAACGGAAGGACGGCCGGCCACATCAATGCCATGGCGGGGGCGATGGAGAGGGTTTCCATGGGGCACATTCTCCGGGTACGGACTGAATCAAGGTGGAGTGGGGAATCATGTCAATGGAGGGGGGACTTGCCCCCCCTCATGTCCCATTACTTCTTACTTCTTCTCCCTGATTCCTTCGACGCTGATGTAGATCTGGACCTTGTCCCCGATCATGCCCGGATAGGTCGTGATTCCGAAATCGCTCCTCCGGACAGATCCCTCGGCGTCGTATCCAGTCAGGTATCCGCCCCAGGGTTTCGGAAGGGCTGAAACATCAGCGGCTCCGACTTCATGAACCTTGAATGAGACGGTGCGGGTTTTTCCATGAATGGTGAGCTTTCCGACCAGAAGACCCGATTTTTTTCCTGTCTTTTTAAAACGGGTGGACGCGAAGCGGATCGTGGGGAAGGTCTTGGCGTCAAAGAAATCGGGCCCCCTCAAGTCCTTGTCGCGCATGGGATGGTTGGTGTCGATGCTTTTCGTGGCGATGTTGATGACCACATCCGTTTTTCCGGGATCAAGCCGATAATGGCCGCTGATGGTATCAAAGCGGCCGACGGCTGTGGCGACCCCCGCATGTCCCACGGTAAAGGTGACCGAGGTGTGATCGGGGTCGATTCTGTAGAGGCCGGAGGGATCTCCGCTGCCGTTTTTGTAAGAGGCCGACCATGCAGGGAGACTGCCGTTGAATACAAGAAAGAGAAGAAGCAGGGCCGTGGTGGCAGCCTTGACGAAATGCGGTTTCATAATCCCTGGGGTGATTTGCATGGAATGCTCCTTGGGTTGAGGTGTGAAGAATTTTCGGGGAAGCCTTTGTCCATTTCATATGATTCATCTAATATCCAAATCTATTGTTTCATGATTTTAGTTTCAATGCAAACATAAATTGTGGGTCGATTTGATCATCAGGGAGATTGCCATTAAAATGGAGGTTCCCAGTATTTTTTTAGGACCTTCAAGGTGGAAGGAGCGCGGGATTGGAGAGAACCCCTGAAGAGATCAGGCGGGAACTGGTGGGCCATATTGAACGGATGGTCTGCCGATGCCAGGACTCTTCCTGCTTCTCTCTCGAGCGCTCCCTCGAAATGGACTGGGCCGTGGGCGGCTTCGGCGAGATGGAAGAGCGATTCGCCGAGCTTGACCGGCTTTTCTCCGGACTTCTGGAAGAGGTCTTACGGGAATCGTCTCGGTCCGGCCTGGGCAAGATCGCCCGGAAGGCGGAGTTTCTCGAGGACCGCTTCGAGGAAATGGACAGCCATCTCAGAAATCGCCCCCGCAGAAAAAGGGCGGCCTTTCCCTGGGAGAAGTTCTTCCGGATGGGGACGGGGGACGGGGGTCAAAATCCTGAGGTTCGACGTGAGGAGCGTCTGAAGGCGGCCTGCAGGACCCTGGGATTGCCCGAATCCTCCCTGTGGGAAGAGATCCGGAAAAAAGCCAGGGTTCTTCTGAAGGAGCTGCATCCGGATATGCGCTCCGGAGACAGGAGTCAGGAAGCCAGGATGCGGGAAATTCTCGATGCCTACGCTTTTCTCAAGGAATACTTCGGGATGGGAAGGGAAAGGGAAAAATAAGTTTGATACGTAGGGATGCATTTTGGGAGGGATTGAAGGCATGGACCCGGTCGAAATAAACGACCCTGAGAAAATTCAGGAAATCCTCAAGGGGGTCACTCTTTCGGGGGAAGGTTTCGTGACGGCATGTCTCCTGGAGGATGTTTGGGATGCGGGACTCACCTATCCCGACTACTTCAAGGCGGCGGGGGAGGATCCGACCGCTTCGCTCAACGGAGTGTCCCCCGCATGGGAAACATACCACCTGCGCCAGGGGAAAAAAGTCGTGAATGTGTACGGAATGGGTTCGAGGGGTCGCAGAATTCATGTGACCGAAACACCCTGAGCCAACTATTAAAACCCGTGTTGAGGTTGAAAAATGCTTTTTGACGCCGATCTTCTCGAACATATCAGGCTGATCGCCCGGGAGGGGGATCTCTCGGGGGAGGATCGGGAAATCTCGGAAATCCTTGATATGCATCCTGAGTATGCGGAGATATGGAACGATCCCGGAAAGGACCCATCCCGGCCACTCGAAATCAACGGGCAAATGGTCAACCCCTTTGTTCATGTCGCGTTGCATCTGATTGTCGGGCGCCAGATCCGACAGGGATTTCCGGCAGAGGTAAAGAAGGCCTACCTGCATCTCGTGGAGCGGGGAGAGGGCGAGCATGAGGCTCTGCATGCGCTGATGGGATGGTACGGCAAGCTCTATTTTGAGTCCGTCCGGAAGAGCGACGCGTTTGACGAATCCCGCTATCTCCAGGGGCTGGCTTTCCTCTAGCCCTGCTTCGATTGTCCCTGGAAACCGGAAAGGATTTTCGTCTGTATTTTTCGAGGATGTCCTTGACTTTAGCGGGCGGCGGCCTTTAGAATTGACGGACCGTTTCCCATTTGCCGGTCTTGGTCTGCAATGCAGGATCCACCTGGTTCCTGGTCAGCCCACGACATGGATTTCGCGCTCTCCAAGGCCTTTCGGTTCTCGGAGGGTCCGGGGAGACGTATCCGGTCTGAAAGGATTTTCAGGTCACCGAAATTTCGCGGGCCTGGCATGAGTATGAGCGAATGCCGGGGCTCCTTGCGGATATGCTCAAAGGATCAACCGGGGCTCCCGGAGTGTACCGACCTGACTCTTTGATTCTTGATGAGAGCCGGTACTCCCGGGATAGCACTTTTACTTAAGGAGCAGAAAGATGGCGACAGAGACAAATTCCCGGGTTCCCCAGATTGGTCAGCGAAACAAGAAGAACCAGCTGATCACGGATCCCAACGAGATGTTCTTTCTTTCCCCTCGGACACCCTCGTTCCTGACAGGGTCTGAGGTCATTCGCGAGGCGATCAGACGTGCCAGCGTTGATTTTTCCGTTGCCTATCCCATCACGCCGCAGTCCGAAGCCTCCTCCCTGGTCGGGGAGCTCTTTGCAGAGGGCTATGTCGGCGATTACATGCGCGGTGAATCGGAGTTTGCCGTCATGGGCCAGTGCGCGGGAGCGGCATTTGGCGGGGCCAGGGTCTTCACGACAACGGCCGGTCCGGGAACCCTCCGGGCTTTTGAAAACTTTCCGATGTGGGCCGGAAGCCGTCTTCCTATCCAGGTGGTCTTTACGGTCCGGGGGGTCAATTCTCCCCTGACTATCCAGCCGGATACCCTGGAAATCGCCTTTATGCTTGAGACCGGCATGCTACTCTGGCATGCGGAAACCGCCCAGGACCTCTTCGATTTCATGCTCAAGGGGTACTATGTGGCGGAACAGCCGGAGGTCCATCTCCCTATCGGCGTCATCTGTGACGGGTTCTTCGTCACCCACACCAAGGATATGGTCATGATGACCCCGGAGGATCTGGCCCTGCCGCATTACGATCCTTACCGGAGTCCCGTCGTCTGCATGGACATGGAGGTTCCTCCAGTCCGCATGATGCGCGATCCTTTCGTTATGAAATCCAACTATATCAGTTATATGACACATGCCAGCTGGCAGCTGGAAATCCGGGCAGCCATCGAGCGCTCGCGAAAGCACACCATTCCGATTCTCGATGGGCTGATCGATGTTGAAAATCCAGATGCGGAGATCATGATGGTGGCATCAGGCACCGCCGTTTCCCAGGCAAGGGAAGCTATCCGTCTCTTCAGGGACAAGGGAGTCAAGGTCGGTCTGGTCAAGATCAAGACTCTTCGGCCCTTCCCGACGGAAGAAATTCGAAAGGCGACGGAACACGCAAAGCATATTTTTGTTCCTGAGTTCAATGTGGCCGGTTGGCTGGCCCGGGAGATCAAATCCACGATCGATCGCAACGGCCGCGTCATTGCCGGCCCGCATGTCGCCGGTGGCATGACCATGCCCCCGGAAATTATTGTTGAAGAGATCGAAAAACATCTGGCGCACCGCCGGAATAAGGAGCTCGTCCATGGGTAAGAAAATTCAGATAAACAAGGAATTTGTCGATATCATGCCACAGGATTACCTTGACCTCGTGGATAATGGGACCTATGAATCACCCAACCGTGGATGGAAGGACTTCGGAACAGCGACAGAGCTGATCGCCGAACACTCGCTCTGTGCGGGGTGCCCCGAATCGATCGCCTTCCGGCATATCATGGCCTCCATTCCGAACCCGGAGGACACTGTGATGGTCGGGTCGACAGGGTGTACCAGCCTGGTCTTCCCGATGATCGCCGTTCACAACATTCATTCGCTCTTTGGAAATCAGAACGCGATTGCGACCGGTCTCAAGCGCGCCCTTGCCGTCCGCTTCCCGGACAGGGTCAAGGATGTCATCGTCCTGGCAGGCGATGGCGCTACGGTCGACATCGGGCTCGACATGACCCTCCAGTCCTGGTTCCGTAAGGAGAGGTTCACGACAATCTGCTTCGACAACGAACTCTATGCGAATACCGGGGGACAGGAATCCGGTCTCATGCAAAAAGGATTTTTGGCAAAAATGGCTCCGGTGGGCAAGAAGTTTGAAAAGGTGCGTCTTCCCGAAATTGCACGCGAATCGGGATGCGATTACGTTGCGATCATGACGGCCAGCAAGCCCAGCCTGGTCGAAAAGGTCATCAAGCAGGCCGTTCTCATTGCCCGCGAGGTTGGTCCCACTTATATCCAGATCTATACCCCCTGCATTCTGGAAATCGGAAAGCAGAGCATGGAAGGTCTTCAGGAAATGCGCACCTCGGAGGCGCCCGGCGAACGCTTCAAGTTCCGGGAATTCATCTCCCCCGAGGCTCAGTCCTTCCTCGATGGTCTGGCAGAAAAGAAAAAGGCCGAAAAACTGGCCGCCACTGGAGCAACATCCTAACAACAAGGAGAGCCGATGAAAGCGCGCGTCAATATACGCATGTCGGGCCTTGGAGGGCAGGGGGTCGTGACCTCTGCCCATCTGATGGCTATGGCGGCGGCCCATGAAGGGAATTTTTCGATCTCCAATCCGTTCTTCGGGGCGGAAAAACGAATGGCCCCTGCTGAGTCCTATGTCAGGATCGGCCCAGAAAAGATTTACGACCGTGGGGAATTGGTTTTTCCTCATGTCGTGATGATCTATCATCCCCAGGTGATCACGATGGGGAAAAGCTACACCATGCCCTTCTATTCCGGGATCAAAGACGGGGGGCTTGTCATCATCAATGATGATGTTGAGCTTCTGACTGAAGATGAACGAGCGGATCTTGCGAAAAAAAATGTGACGGTCTATTACGTCCCCGCCACGAAGATTGCCCTTGAACTCGCCGGCACCGAGCTGGCGACGAACATGGGGATGCTCGGGGCAGTGGCCGGTCTGACCCATGTGGTGACGATGGATGGATTGGACAAGGCCCTCCAGGACCGCTTCGGGAAGAAATATGTGGCCTCTGGCGGAACGGCAACTCTCGACGAGGCGATCAAGAAAAAATTCGCCAAAAAGGAGATGCTCCTGCAAAAGAATCTCGAAACGATCCGCAGGACCTTTGATGAGGCGTCAGCCTTCGCAGCCAAACATCCCGCGATCTCCGCGGGCGTCGGAATGTAACCCTAAAAAGACTCAGGAAGGGCATCAATGTATAATGTGGCAGAGGTGAATGCGGAGGAATGTGTCGCCCAGAAAGGATGCCGGCTCTGTATCATGTATTGTCCGGAAGCCAACTGCATTCAGATGGACACGACGAAGATGGTAGCCACCATCGTCGAATCCCGTTGCAAGGGATGTGAACTTTGCGTAGTTGTCTGTGATGCTGCGAAACACAATGCCATCAAGATGGTGGCACGATAGCCTGAAGAAAGGCGGGGGTGAAGGATTTCTTTCTTCACCCCCACTCTATCCCCTATGAAAAATAACCTTATTGACGAAGCGCGAATGTCCCAAGAAAATGCCCTTGCTGAGGCCTTCAGACAAGTTGAAGAGTCAATCAAATCCTTCCATGCCCTCCTCGATACGGTCAATCAGGATGCCTCATCGCGTCCTCTCTCCGAAGAAGATCTGAAATCCCGTTTTGTGGCCTCCCAGGCCCTGCGCGACAGCGCATCCATCTATCTCGACTGGGGATGGCACTATCTCAGTCGGTTATACGAAGTCCCCAATCCCCACAATCCGGAAGACGAACTCCTCGATTGACAATCGTTTAGCCAGGTCCGATTCCCAGATTTCTAAAAAAATCATATCAAAAAAATCCGTGGAGAATTTCCATCAGGGGATTCACCCTTGATTTGGATTTCGATGCGAGCCGAATGGAAACATCGATCAATTTGGGTGGCGTTTTCGCGGCAAGATCGAATTCCTGGACCTGAAAAAGGAGCTTGGTTCGGGAGAGAAGTTTCTCGTTGAAAGGCAATTTGAAGTAAAAAAGCCCGCCAGCCTTGCCATGAGAATAAAGGATGGCTTTGATGGGAAAGGCCTTGTAGGCGAGGTCGCGTCCAAAAGGGGTCTGGGCGGGGGTCGGTTGCGAGAAGGGAGAAGGAAGGACCCAGATCATGGATCCTAAGCCCAAAGTGACGATCGTGAAGAGTATGAGTCCCGTATAGTAAAGCACCTGCTTGACGTTCTGATAGGGAACATTGGCCTGCCATGCGATATCGAAGGCCTCGGATGGGGAAATGTTCCGATAGTTTTTTTTGAGCTGGGAGAGAAAGACAGAATGAGGGACAATCTGGGCCTTAAGGTTTTCCCCATCTTCTGCAAGGACGACCTGGATCGGTATTACCTGCTCCCGCCAGAGTCCCTGATGTCCAAAAAGGGCATGGGTGTCCTGAGCCGTATGAAAGGATCGGATTCCAATGGTGAGATGTGAGCCAGGAATCTTGTCGACGATGGGCATCGTTTCGGGATCCGGATGAGACAGGGGGCGAAAGTGATAAAAGGAAGCACAGGCGGAAATCGAAAAGAGGACCATCGTGGCAAGGGAAATGGCTTTAAAGCGCCTCAGGCGCAAGTTTTCAGTCATGCTGCCGGTTCTCCGCCTCGTTGGCGATGGAGATTTTGACGAGAATGCTGTAAGCGAAAACGAGTATCAGAACAATCACGACATAGAGAATAAGTTGAAGGGAATG
>DAIBSV010000480.1 GCA_027415455.1 Nitrospirota bacterium
GAGCAAGTCTCCGCTCTTTTTCCGGGGGGGGTCTGGGTGGGAAGAGGCGTTCCGTCCTTCGTCCTTTCTTCAAAAAGAGGAAAAAAGGGAACGAAGGTCCAGATCACGGTTTTTTCCGGGTCTCTCGAAGAAGAGCTCGCCCGGAGGGATTTCTCGATCAATGCCATGGCCCTGCGTCTTTCGACAGAAGAAGGGGCGGCCCCCCTCTTGATCGATCCTTTCGGGGGAATGCCGGACCTTTCGGCAGGCCTCCTGCGACGTCCCTGCCTCGTGCGGGATCCTTTTTCGGAAGATCCGATCCGCGTCCTTCGTATTTTGCGCTTTGCCGCGACCTTGGGCTTTTCGGTCGAGCCGGAGACACTGGAGCTTGCAGGACGCTCCTGCGAACTGCTGGCAAAAGTGGCCGGGGAGCGCCGTCACCAGGAGCTCCTGGCTCTCTTTGGAGGAGACTATCTTGGAAAACTGCCGGAGAATTTTCCCTGCCTTTTTCTGGGCGAGGTGTTGGCGCAAGCGGCTGGGTTTGCGGTTCCCCTGTCGGGAGAGGCCTGCAAGAGGCTTCCCTCCCTCTTATACGAGGCGGCGCGCCATTCCCGGCGGGATCCCCTCTTCCGGCTGTGGTTTTTTTATCGCGAAATAGGGAGGGAAGGAGAGACCGTGGCCCGGTACCTTCCCGTAAGCCGGAGCGAACGGAGACGGCTTCTCCGGTGGGACCGGCTCGTGGGCTTTCTCGCCAATCAAAAGGCCGGACCCTGGTCGGCGGCCGATCGCTCCCTTGTGATGAAGGACGACCACCGGGACAGAATCGTCCGGATGATGGAACGGACGGTCGAGCCGAAAAACAGAAAGGAGTTCCGGAGATGGTGGGGCGACCTTCTGGCAACGCTCTGCCGGCCCTGGGAGGAAGTCCGGGAGAGTCTGTCGGGATCGGATGAGGTCAGGGATTCGAGACGACGGCGCAGGAGACCATGTCGAGCGAAGTGGGAAGAGAGCTCGGGGTAAGGACCGTGGAGGGAGCGGAGAGGCCCCCG
>DAIBSV010000481.1 GCA_027415455.1 Nitrospirota bacterium
TCGAAAGGGAGGCCACCGTTTCCGCCTGTTCTCCGTGAATCGTCGCCGCAAGGGCCTTTCCGTCCAATATGATCGCCATCGATCGGCATCCTTTCCAGTGTCGTGTTGTGTGGTGAAATTCCCGCTCAGGATAGCCCATCCCGCCCCTCCTGTTCAAGAAAAAAGAGAGGAAAAGGGCCCGGGAGGCGTGTTCCGGTTCAGGGGAGGGGGGGTGCCGGACGTCCTTCTCCCAGCTCCCTCTCGAGACAGGAGATCAGGGCGGTTTCGCGGGGGGCGAGGGGTCTTCCCCGGCGCACGAGGATTCCCAGATCCCGGGACTCGTCGAAGCCTTCGATCGGCCGTGAGACAACGAGAGAGGCGTGGGGAGAGCCCGGGGAAAGAAGGCGGACGGGGAGGATGGCGGTTCCGAGCGTCATCGCCACCCCCGCCGCGATCGATTCGAGGGTTTCGAGTTCGATCACCCTTGCCGGACGGATCTCCCTTCTCCGGAGAACCCGGTCGATCAGGAGACGGGTCGTGGAGCCGAAGGGGGGAAGCAGCAGGGTTCCCGCCGCCAGATCCTCGAGGGTGACCCCTTTCTGGTCGGCGAGGGGGAATTCCGCCGGAATGGCGGCCACGAAGGTATCGGTCCAGAGCCGGAGTCGGCGCAACCCTTCCGACCGGTCCGGAAGAGTGGCGACAGCAAGGTCGAGCTCTCCCTGCCGGACCTTCTCGGCCATCGCCTCGGAGGATCCGCAGACGAAGTCGATCCGGACCTCCGGCCACGACTTCCGGAAGGTCCGAACCGGTTCCGCCAGGGCGTTCGAGGCCACATAGTGGCTGCTCCCCAGCGACAGACGGAGGCGCTCCTTTCCGTCCGTCTCCCGGACCCGCCGGAGCCCCTCCTCGACCGTCTTGAATATTCCCCGCGACTCCCGGAGAAGGACGATTCCGGCCTCCGTCAGCCGCACCCCCCGCCCGAACCGCCGAAACAGGGGAACCCCGACCTCCCGGGAAAGAATCGCCATCTGGCGAGTCACGGC
>DAIBSV010000482.1 GCA_027415455.1 Nitrospirota bacterium
AATTAATAACTATATAACATAAAACTAGGAGTCATGTCAATGACAGTCTCTTCCACCGGTCGAAAGATTTTTGGGGATCCACGACAAAACTGGAGGAAATCCCGGAAAAATCGGCGATTCCTGCCGTTTCTTTCTTGACTTTTCGGGGCTGTTTTAGGATAGTGGGAAGACAATCGGATCGGATCGGTGGGCCTAGGGAAATCAAGGAGTCAAGGGATACGGGTGTCTAAGCTTTCCATGGCGAGGGTTCGCCACGAGTGCCGCAACTGGTGGCGGGTTCTGTCCTGCGCGTTCCGTCTCTCTCCCACAGGGACAGACATTGCCACGGGTTCCCGGATAAAGAGGGTTTTTTTTCTTTTCTCGTTGGGACTTCTGGCCTCCTGCGGCAATCCCCCCTCAAACTCGAACAACATCAACTTCCCTTACGGGATGGCGGTCTGCTCGACGGCCACATGCAATGTCTCTCCCAATCCTCCGGCAGGCTCGACAGCGACGGCTCAATTTGCGGCCGTGACCAGCTACGGCTCCAGACAGATTCTGCTCTTTTCCTCCGGAACCGCCACGAACCCCTACGGCTTCCAGATCTCCCACTATTCGCTGGCCCCCACGACCAGTCTCTACAATTCCCTCCAGGGACCGGACGGCCTCCTGATCTCCTCCCAGGGATTCAAGTTCTGCGCCGCCCCGGTCCTGTACGGGGCCGACGGGGTCAGCAACAAGATCGGGATCTGGTGCGGCTTCGATCCGACCAACACCTCCAACCCTGCGCCGACGATCACGATCAATTCCGGCTCCTTCCAGTCCCCGGAGGGGATGGCCCTCGACTGGGTGAACGCCAGCGGAGGAACCCTTTCCGCCCCGATCCTCTTTGTCGCCAACCCGGGCTCCTCCAACATCCTGGCCTTCGATCTGAGCCAGATATCGGGCCCCGGAAGCGTGTCACTCTCCCCCATTATCCCCCCAATACAGGACATTGGTCGGCGTAGTAGTTCCGAAGGTTACAGCCGCCAGGGCAGTGATGG
>DAIBSV010000483.1 GCA_027415455.1 Nitrospirota bacterium
CGAAAAACGGGCCCTCAAGAGTCAATTCGAGCGGTTGGTCGCGCATCTTCTCAAGTGGGCATACACCGACAAAAAAGGACACGAAACGAGTTGGTCTGCATCGATCAGTGAATCACGGGAGCGAATACTCGAACTTTTGGAAGAAAATCCGGGGCTCAAGCCTCTCTCGCAAGACCTCTTTGCAACCGCCTACCGCCAGGGAGTCCTATGGGCCATGAAAGACACGAACCAGGATGTTTTTCCGGAGAAATGTCCCTGGACGATCGCGCAGGCGATGGATTCAACATTCTTTCCGGACTAGGGTCCGTCGAAGACGGAGACCACCCCCTTCCGTCCTGGCTCGCGATAAGCACTCTCTTTTCAGCAGTTCCTCAGATTGGACTTGAGAGGTTCTCCAAAAGTCTCGAATATTCGGCCAAACAGGCGGACAAGACCAGAAACCGGGGCCTAAAGAGAAAGGCGGCGTTCAAGTTGAACCTACGCCTCCATGCTCCCTTCCGGGCCGAGTCCCCTCGCTGAATTTCTCCAGGAAACATATCCGACGATCTTTTTGGTGAAGACCCGCAGAGGAGTCTTCGTCAACGCATGATAAGGTGCGTTGGCATCCCCGGCCTCGGAAGGGGGGGAGCCCGGCAACCGGTCCAATGGCCGAATCTCGGGTGGGGACAACGGGGAGAGACGGGGGAAATTCCACCAAAGAGACGACATCGGTCCCCAGATCCTTCTTGTTACCGGAGTCGATCGCGACCGAAGGACTCCTGTTTCTGTGTCGATGTCATGGAGTCAATTGTTCGAAGATATCCTTGAAATAGGGATTTCTTCGGGAAAATCACCTCCTGAATCAGGTCTTTGTCTGGTCATGAGGCTTGCAACACGAATAGAAACATTGCCAAATAGAACGGAAAGGGTCCTCCGACCCCCATCCCTGCCACATTCGTCTCCCTTCGAAAGGAGTGACGGGGACCAAAGGTCTCCGGCCGGATGAAGATCCATACCCTGCTCCCCGTCCTTTCGATCGCC
>DAIBSV010000484.1 GCA_027415455.1 Nitrospirota bacterium
GTCGATCCAATCGACGTTCCTGCCAGGGTCTGGCTGCCCCCTGCCGAGGGTGGGGGAACCAAAAAGCCGCTGTAGTGTTAATCCTCCTTTGGGGAAATGCCCATCAATTTCCCCTTTATCAGGCTCCAGGTATTTTCCCGAGGACATGATGGGCTTCCTGTTGCTCCAAGGGAGAAAGCTTTCCGGATGTCACCGCTCTTCTGAGGAGGCTTGACGCCCGATCCTTCTTCCCGAGCTTCCATTCATTGAGCCCCATATGATAGAGGAACTCCGGATCCCTGAAGTTGGCCTTGTAGGCTTGGGAAAAATAGGGCTCGGCCTGATCGAAGCGACCCATGCGAAAGTACACATATCCCACGGTGTCCTGGACGAAAGGCTGGGGAACGATCTTCAGAGCCTTTTGGGCATACCCCAGAGCCCGGGCAAGATCGACATTCCGATCGGCCAGGGAGAAAGCCATATTGTTAAGAACGACAGGATCATCCGGGGCATTCTTTAAGGCTAGATCAAGGTATTTTTCTGACGCTGCCCTGTCTCCTGACTTACCTGCCGCCAAACTTGCGAGGTTGTACATTGGTCCCGGATTCTTTTCATGGCGGGCAAGTAAAAGAAAATCGTCCATCGCCTTACGGTAATTTCCCAATCCCATTTCTGCCGAGGCCTCAACATAAAGGGCCGAATAAAGGTGGGGATGGGACTCGTACAAAGAAAATGCGACCGATTTGGCCTCTTCGAAACGCTTGAGGGAGAGATCGGTCATTCCCAGCAATAACGCGGGCTGGGCCTGGTCAGGAGCCATTTGATGAACTTTTTGAAGATGGTCGGCCTCCCCACGAAGGTCGTTCTTCCTCTGGTCGATGGCAGCCATCAGAAGATTTCCTCTGATATCATCCGGATTGGCGGACAAAAGATTCGAGATCAGCTTTTCCGCCCGTTTCACATGACCCTGGCAGGAACGTCGATTGGATCGACTTGAGTCAATAAGAGGGGAGCTGTATGGGGTCAAATGGACGAAGATT
>DAIBSV010000485.1 GCA_027415455.1 Nitrospirota bacterium
ATTGAGAAATCGAACGGCCTCCCGGATGAGGATCTTTCCCATCTCCGGGACCTCTATTCGGCCTGCAGTCGGATGGGGGAGTACATTCTCGCCCAGCAACGGGCACAAACAAAGGAGGCGTAATGGGACTTGCCGAATTTTGCATCGTGGAGGACGGACTGATCAGGCTCCGGTATGACTACCCCCGCTGTCCGGTGTGTCAGAACGAAAGGCCCTTTCAGGAAAGGGGCTTCATCAGGGTTCACGGTATGTGCCGTCCCTGTGATTCCGAGAACCGACCCGCCATTTTCAGAAAAGGAGAATCCGCATGAGCACCGAACTTGAGATTGCCCCCCAGAACCATGCCCCGATGACCGCCCTTGATATCCGCGCCCAAGTCAACCGAATTCAAGAAGTCATGCGGTCCGTCATGCAGGACGGGCAGCATTACGGAAAGATCCCGGGAGCCGGAGACAAACCGACCCTTCTGAAAGCCGGGGCGGAAAAGCTCATCATGACCTTCCGGCTGGCCCCGGAAACGGAAGTGGAACCGCTCTTCCTTGAAGGAGGGATCGGGTATCGAGTCAAGGTGCGGCTCCTGACCTTCGATGGGCGATTCGTGGGAAGCGGGGTCGGAGAATGTTCCTCCCTCGAGGAGAAGTACAAATGGCGGGGAGCCGTGTGCGACGAAGAGTACGAAGAGACCCCCGTCGACCAGCGCCGGATCAAATTCTCGAAAAAATACGGGAAGGTGGAAAAGATCAAGCAGGGCCGGACCAATCCCCACTCCCTCAGCCACACTTCATCCCCCACCGTAAACGGTCTGTCGGCTTTCCGGATCTCGTACCGTTTCTTTCCGGCCAGGATCTCCTCGAACGGCGGATTCCAGATTTTGAGTTCGTGGGTCATGGAGATTCCTTTCCGTAATGCCAGTAAGCGCTTAGCTTTGATGTTCTAGATAAGCACATGATCGTGTTCTTATTTGAGGGAACCGGTCATGCGCGGCCTCTCACCGAGGATTCAACGACCACCCTGCACCC
>DAIBSV010000486.1 GCA_027415455.1 Nitrospirota bacterium
TCTGATGAAAGAAGAGTCTCATGGATAGGGAACGGACAATCAGGGAGCGACTTTCCCTCAAAAATCCTGTCTGTTTCTCTCTCGACCTCCCCGATCAGGACAAAGGGCTGGCCCTTCTCGAAGAGATAGGCCCCCTGGTGGGAATGGTAAAGGCTGGGCCGGTCCCTTTTCTGTCTTATGGGACCCCTTTCATAAAGAGTGCAGAACGGCTCGGGATTCCGATTTTTCTGGATCTGAAATGGCACGACATTCCGAATACCGTCCACGATACGATTCGCCATCTCCCTTCTTCCGCCATCCGGATGATCACCATCCATGCCCTGGGGGGCCCTTCGATGATCGGGGCCGCGAAAAAGGCCTGCGAGGAGTTGGGAGACAGTCGTCCCGTCCCTTGCTCGTTCTCATCAATCCCGTCTTCAAGTACCTCTCCAAGGAGTTGCGGACGGGTTGGGAAGGGTGCCTCTCTCTGGACAACCTTCGGGGAAAGGTTCCGAGATCCCGGGCCGTCAAACTCGAAGCCCTCGACCGGAACGGCAACACTGTCGTTCTTGACTGGGAAGAGTTTCCGGCGGTCGTCCTGCAACACGAGATCGACCATCTTCGGGGTCATCTTTTTGTTGACCGTATGAAGGACATGAGCACCCTCACCCATCTGGGTGAATTCCACCGGTATTGGATCAAGGGGGAAAAGAACGTCGAGGAGGTCTGACCTCCGGTCCGGACCCTTCTCAGGTCATCCCTGCAGCTCCCGAAGGATTTCCCCGAGGGCCCTTGCGGGGTCTTTTGCCCGGAGGATCGGCCGCCCCACCACCAGAAGGTCGGCCCCCATTCCGAAAGCGTCACCGGGCGAGGCGGCATTGCTCTGGTCGTCATTGGCGACGGACAATTCCTTTGGCCGGATCCCGGGAGTCACCAGATAAGGGGTCTTCCCCCAGAGCGACCGGGCGAGGGGGAGTTCCTTCGGAGACATGACGAGACCGTCCGCCCCTGATTCGAGAGCCATTGCGCCCAGCCGCCT
>DAIBSV010000487.1 GCA_027415455.1 Nitrospirota bacterium
ACCGCCATATCCGGGAGAAGATGGCCGAACTCTCCCGACATTTTCCCAAAGGGATGACCTACACCATCAAGTACGACACGACCAAGTTCGTCTCGGCCTCGATGCGCGAGGTGGTCCTGACCCTCTCCGCCGCCCTGCTCCTCGTCTTCGGGGTCGTCTATCTGTTCCTCCAGAACTGGCGCACCATGCTGATCGCGGGCATCGCCATCCCGGTCTCGATGATCGGAACCCTCACCGTGATGAAGATGGTCGGATTCTCGCTCAACACGGTGAGCCTCCTGGGCATGGTGCTGGCCATCGGGCTCGTGGTGGACGACGCGATCGTGGTGGTCGAGAACGTCGAGCGCCAGCTCGAGCACGGCGCCGATTCCCTGACGGCGGTCCAGACCGCCATGCGGGAGGTCACCGGCCCCATCATCGCCACATCGGCCGTCCTGGGCGCAGTCTTCGTCCCGGTGGCCTTCCTCCCGGGCATCACGGGACAGCTCTATCGTCAGTTCGCCCTGACGATCGCCATATCGGTCGGCATCTCGGCCTTCAACTCCCTCACCCTGACCCCCGCCCTCTCCGCCTGGCTCCTGAAGCCCGGACAGGCCACCTCCTTCAGGATCTTCCTGGCCTTCAACCGCCTGTTCGAGGCGGCCCGGACACGCTACCGGGGCTTCATCCGGACGATGATCCGTCACCAGAAGACGGCCCTGGGGGTCTTCCTGGCGGGAGCGATCCTCACCTTCGGCCTCTTCGGACGGGTTCCCAAGACCTTTCTTCCGGTCGAGGACCAGGGATACTTCTTCGTCATCGTCCAGCTTCCGGACGGGGCCTCCCTCCAGCGGACCGACGCCGTCACGCAAACCGTCCGAAAGATCCTCCTGGCCCAGCCGGGGGTCCAGGATGTCGTCTCCATCAGCGACCTCAATTTCCTGACCTTTGCGACCCAGTCCAGCAGCGCCGCGGCCTTCGCCATCCTGAAGCCCTGGGAGGAACGCGGACGTTTCCTCACGGCCACCTCCATCGTCA
>DAIBSV010000488.1 GCA_027415455.1 Nitrospirota bacterium
TTATCTCGCCCCGATTCGTTGGTAGGCGGGAGGAAAAAGTGAACAAGCGGGAAAGGCCCAATTCTCGGGCGGCGGAAACTCTTTCGGCCGTCGACCGGCTCCCGGTGCCGCCGGAAGGATCCGGGCCCTTCTCATTCACGAAAGAAAGGAGACCCAAAATGTTGAACTACAACCATGCGGTCCTGATGGGCCATCTGACGGGGGATCCGGAAAAGAGGGTCACCTCCGCAGGAAAGCCGGTGACGAATTTCACTGTCGCCGTCAACGGGCTCCGATCGGGGGACGGCGAAGAGGAAGTTCTGTTCATGCCGTGCGCGGTCTTCGGGAAGACGGCGGAGACCGCCGGGAAGTCTCTGGGGAAGGGAGATCCCGTCCTGGTCGACGGCCGGCTCGTTCAGGTCCGGTGGGAGCAGGAGGGACAGAAGCGGTCGAGAACCGAGCTGAGGGTCTTTCGGCTCCATTTTCTGAAGGGTAAGGGTCCCGGAGCGGAAGGGGAATTAGGTCCGGAAAGGGAGGAGACGCGATGAGCCTGATGGAATTTCTTGAGATCCGGGACGGGGCCCTCGTCCCGGCCTACGGGAGACAGGTGGAATCGATCCGGTGCGACTGGTGCGATTTTCCGGTCGAGCCGGTCCTGGCCCTCGGAAGCCTGTGGGTCTGCCTGCCCTGCTTCGGGGAGGCCGAACGGGAGTGGGGCCGGAGATGAAAACTTTTGGAGAATACATAAGGGAACTCAGGGAGCGAAATGGCCTCTCGTTGAGGGAGTTTGCCAAAAACATCAATCTTTCCGCTCCTTTTGTGTCCGATATCGAGCTCGGACGACGCTTTCCTTCGAACGACGTCTTCGAAAAAATGGCCGAGATCCTCGTGGTTTCCACCGATGAGCTTCGTTCCTTCGATACGAGGGTTCCTATTTCCGAATTAAAAAAACTGGCCCAGTCCAACCCGGCTTACGGCATTGCCCTGAGAAAAATGGCCGATAAAAAGGTGTCTCCCGAAGAAATCATCCGGGTGG
>DAIBSV010000489.1 GCA_027415455.1 Nitrospirota bacterium
CCCGAAGCTTCCCAGAGCCAGCGTCAGTGCCGGAAGGATCAGATGGTGGAGAAGATCGAGAAGGCGCGCACCGGAGGAGGCCTGGGCCGAAAGAGCCGAACGCGCCCCCCCGATCGGAAACCATCCCGTCTTTTCGGCCAGAAGAAGGCCAAGAAGCGCGAGAAAAAAGGAGGGGACGGAGATGGACAGGTAAGAAAAAGAAAGAAGCGAGCGATCGACGATCCCTCCTTCGCGCCGCGCTCCGTAAACCGCCAGGGGAAGGGCCGTTCCCCAGGACACCAGCACGGCGGAGGCGGTCAGGAGAAGGGTCATGGGAACCCTCTGCCCGATCAGATCGGAGACGGGAACGTGGTAGGAAAAGGAATAGCCCAGATCCCCATGGAGAAGGGCGCGCATCCAGTGCAGAAACTGGGTGAAGAAGGGAAGCCCCAGTCCGTACTGCTCCTTGAGGGATGCGATCACGCGGGGGGAGATCTGGGGATTCATGGCCATCTGGGACAGAAAATCCCCCGGGGCAAAGTCCATCATGACAAAGGAAAGGAAGACGATCCCCAGAAGGACCAGCAGCATATGGGACAGGCGGAGGAGGACGGCCCGGATCACCGGATCACCAGCCGGGCTTTTTGCGTGACGAGGGAGATGTGGGGAATGACACCGCCCAAAGGCGTCGGATGGATTCCTCCCAGGGTCTTCCGGACGGCGGTAATGGCGTCGGGACTGACCAGGTCGACCATCGGAACCTCCCGGGTGGCGATCTCCTGCCACCGATCGTAGATCTCCTTCCTTTTGACTGGATCGAAGGTGGCGACCCCCTGGTCAAAAAGGCGATCAACCTCCGCCTCCCAGGGGGTAGAGGGGGATTTTTCTCCCGGATTCCAAAGATGAAGGAATCCCGACGAGCGCCAGACCGTCGCATTTCCGTGCGGATCAAGGGTCCCGGTGAGACCGAAGAGGAGCATCTCCCATTGGTGGGAAGAGAGGACCATGGTCGACAACATGTTGAACTGGAGCGGC
>DAIBSV010000048.1 GCA_027415455.1 Nitrospirota bacterium
GGTTCCGGTTCCGTCCGGGGCTGGAGACGAGGAGGTCATCATGAAGTCGATCTGGGCGGGAATCCCGATCGATCGCGCAAGATCGGCGGTAAAGGCGAAGGCTCCCTTCAGGATTCCGATCAGAACCAGATTCTTCCCTTCATAGTCCCGGGTTATCCTCAGGCCGAGCTCTCGAATCCGGTGGACAATTTCTTCCTGGGTAATCAGGGGTCTTCCAAAAATTTTTTCCACTCGGACCGCTCCCGCGACTGATAGGTTAAGGTGACCTTGGATCCTGTGCCGGTTTGCGGCAACAGGTCTGTTCTGTCGAGGATTCCCGGGATCCAGAGAGCGAGAGGACCCCGGCAAAGAACCGGAAGCAGGGCCTTTACGGAAGAGGTCATCGGACGATCCTTCCAGAAGGAAGAAACGGTGGGTGGAGAAAGGACCTCTTCACCTGAAAAGACCCGGAGCCCCGACTCCCAGTACCGGAGAAAGAGGGGAGGGGAGACCTGGTCCGTGCTGGAGGGAACGCAAAAGGACGTCCTCTGCCCAGGAATGGACCGGTGCTGCCCTGTCTCTTCCCCGATCGGCTCCCGGTCCAAAAAAAGGACCCCTCCGCGAGGCAGCGGGATCCTCAGGGGTGCCGAACTCTCCCGAAGGATGGAAAGGCTCAAATCGTATCGCCATGTTTCCGTTTCAGGGTATTGGTATACCAGATCCGCTCTTCCGAACACAAGACTCAGAGCCCATTCCTTTCCGAGGGGGAAGCTCCGGAGGGGCTTCTCCGGGTCGGCCTGTTCGAGCGACCGGAGCAGATTCCGCTCGGTGGGGATCGGCAATCCGTGAAGACGCTGGCGATTGAGGAGGGTCCTGATAAAAAGGCCTTGCGTGGAAGGGCGCATGGACCTGTACATAAAAAAGGAAAAACGGATTCTTCCGGGAGTTTCATTCTCGCAGAGAAGGGATGGAAAAAGGTCGGGAGGGGAGGTTTCCCGTTCCATGAGGGTGCCGAGATGAGCCAGGTGGCGCGTGCCGTTCGGGGGAAAGAATCGGTCGATCTCTCCCCTGAGGATCAGGCGAATCCGGTTCCTCAGGTGCGCAGGATCGGTGTTTGCCGGATCCTCTCTGTAGGACAGGCCAGAGAGGTCCAGTGCCTTGCGGATTTCCTGGCGACCGAAGGCCAGGAGGGGACGGAAAATCCTACCACTGCTTGAAGGAGCGATTCCGATCAGGGAGCGGGGACCGCCCCCCCTGAAGAGGTTGGCCAGAATCGTTTCGATCCGGTCGTCGAGTTGGTGTCCCAGAAAGAGAGCCGAACGGGGATGCGTGCGGAGAAAGTCTTCGAAAAAAACGTGCCGTTCCTGCCTCAGGATCGTTTCGGAGATGCCGGGGCGGGAGAGTTCGGGTGAGGGGGATTCTCCAGAATGAAAACAGGCTCCAATCCTTTCGGACAACTCCCTCACGAAGGAGAGGTCCTCCCCGTTCTTTTTCTTGTCCGTGTGGTGGTTGAAGTGGAGGAAGAAGAGGGCGACTGACGGGGGAGCGAGCCGTTTCAGAAGGTGGCAAAGGAAGACCGAGTCCCCTCCCCCGGAAACGGCCACGGCCCATTCCCTGAAGAGCGGGGGGGAGGCGTCCTGCGTCAGAAGATCGTGACGGAGGAGAAAATCCCGGATCCCTGGCTCAAAGGGGGCGAGGGGATCCGGTGAAGGGTTGGTCATGGAGAACCTTCCTCGCTTCCGCGACATCCGCGGCGATCTGGAGCTTGAGAGCCTCGACGCTGGGAAAGGATCGCTCTCCCCGGATCTGGTTGTAGAAGAGCACGGTATGCCATTCGCCGTAACAGGTTTTGTCGAAATCGAAAAGATGGGTTTCGACGACGGGACGGTGGGTCCCGAAGGTGGGCTTTGTCCCGATATAGGTTGCTCCGTCGTGATATCGACCGCAAATCTGGGTCCGTGTGGCGTAAACGCCGGGAGGAGGGAGAAGACGGTGATCGGGAGGAATCAGGTTCAGTGTGGGAAATCCAAGTTGCCTGCCTCTTTTTTCTCCTTCCGCCACGGGACCCGAAACCTCGAGAGGGCGGGTCAGAAGTCGGTTGGCCTCTGCGATCTCTCCGTGGTCGACGGCCTTTCGGATCCGGGAGCTCGACACTCTGCCGCCTTGATCCGCATAGGGAGGCACGGACGAGACGGAGACTCCGAGAGGAGAGAGAATCCGCGAAAGGTCGTCGGTCGACCCTGTACGGCCATGGCCGAACCGGAATCCCTCTCCGACGATGAGCGAGACGGGATGAAAAAGGTCCCACAGAACGGAAAGGGCAAACTCTTCGGGGGAGAGTCTCTGGATCGTCTTGTCGAAGGTCAGGACGGCAAGAATGTCAAGTCCGAGTTCCGAAAGGATCTTTTCTTTCTGCTCCGGAGACATGATCATGCGAAAGGGAGATTCCGGAGAAAGAAAAAAGAGGGGATGGGGATCGAAGGTCAACAACAGGGAGGGGACCTTTCTTTCCCGAGCCATTTTCATCAGGCGATTCAGTAAAAACTGGTGGCCTGCATGGATTCCGTCGAAGTTTCCGATGGTCATGGCATGGGGGCCCGGAGGGATCTGTTCCCGGAGGGAGTCCAGGGTTCCCCTGAAGGTTCTCATGGCCTGGATGTGAGAAGTCTCGCAGCCGAGACTGCAAAATAGGTCACGATCATCTGGGCCCCTGCCCTGCGGATGGCGGTGAGCGATTCGATCATCACCCGGTCCTGGTCGATCCAGCCATTCTGGCCTGCCGCGCAAATCATGGCATATTCCCCGCTCACCTGGTAGGCGGCGACCGGCAGGTCCGAAGAGTCTGCCACCCGGGCAATGATGTCAAGGTAGGCCAGGGCGGGTTTGACCATCAGGATGTCGGCCCCTTCTTCCGCATCGAGACGGGCCTCCCTGAGGGCATCCTTGGTCCCCCGGTAGTCCATCTGGTAGGAGGCCCGGTCGCCGAACTGGGGCCCCGACATCATGGCGTCCCGGAAGGGGCCGTAAAGGCCGGAGGCGTATTTCACGGCGTAGGACAGGATGAGGGTGTCCGTAAAGGCATGGTGGTCGAGCTTTTTTCGAATGGCGAGAACTCGCCCGTCCATCATGTCGGAGGGGGCGACGACATCGGCTCCGGCCTGGGCATGGAGGAGAGCCATATCCGACAGAATGTCGAGCGTCGGGTCGTTCTCGATCTTTTCCCCGCAGACAAGACCGCAGTGGCCATGGGTCGTGTATTCGTCGATACAGATATCCGTCATGACGACAAAGCCAGGAAACGTTGCCCGAATGAGCCCTATCGCCTGAGGGACCGGGCCATCCGGATTCAAGGCCTCGGTTCCGGTCTCGTCTTTCCTGTCGGGAATTCCGAACAGAAGGACGGAGCGGATTCCAACGTCCCAGGCTTCCTTGAGAACTTCGGGAAGTCTGTCCAGGGAAAGGCGATAGACTCCCGGCATCGAAGAAATCGGTTCCTTGCGGTTATGTCCGGCGGTCACGAAGAGGGGGAAAATCAGGTGGTCCGGGGAGAGATCCACTTCGCGGACCAGATTTCTGATGGTAGCCGAGTTCCTCAGACGGCGGGGACGTTCAAAGGGATGACTCACGTGTGTGCGCCCTCCTCGGAATTTAAGGGGTTTTTTCCGGGGGAGGGTGGCTCTCCCGCGGGTGTTCCATGCCGTCCAGAATTATTCCCTAAAGGGAGGAGGAAATCCAGGGTGGATTCGAGGATCCCTTTTGATGTCGGGGTGCCGGACTGGATGATCCGGTGGACGTGGCCATCTTCCAGTGCGCTGGCTGTTGTGGGGCCGATGGCAAGTGCAGGGATGGCCAGAATCTGCGAATGATGGTTTTGAAACAGATCCTGTAGTCCGGAAAATGCCGAAGGACTGTAATAGATGGCGAGATCGATCGCACCCTGTTCCAGAAGGGATTCCAAGCGTTCCCGTTTGTATTCGGGAAGGGACGGGAGGTGATTTTCGTAAACTCCGATTGTCTCCACGGTGTACCCCAGTTTCTTGAGCCCTTCCGGGATCAGCCCTGACCCCCTGTCTCCCCTGACGAGAAGCACTCTTTCGGTATGAGGGCCGGGAAGGGAGGCGAAAGCCTCGATAACCCCCGGACCATGGGACTGGACCGGGACGGCGTCCGGAAAGAGCCCGAAGTATCCAAGGGCCTCTGTGGTCGCGGGTCCCATGGAAAGGATCCGCATCCCCGAGAGGCGTCGAATGTCCAATTTTTTTTCGTAGAGCTTTCGAAAAAAATGACGCACACCGTTTGGGCTCAGGAAAACGAGCCATGAAAAATGAGGGAGATCCGAAAAGGCCGCGTCAGAGTTTCCCGTTGTCTCCGGGACCACCGAGATGGTCGGACAGGAGATGACCGTTGCCCCCAGCGATTCCAGCATGGTGGTCAGTTCGGTTGCGGTTTCCCGTTCCCGTGTCAGGAGGATCCGCTTTCCGAAAAGGGGAAGGCGGTGGACCCAGTCTATCTCGGAGCGAAGAGAGACCACCCCGCCGATCAGAAGGGTGACCGGCGGGGTCAGCGGGTTTCTGTCGAGAAAACTGGAGAGGTCTCCAAGGCTTGTTTCAAACGACTCCTGATCAGGAGTCGTTCCCCATCGGGCCAAAAGGACAGGAGTCCCTGGTGGGAGACCTGCCTGAAGAAGTCTTTTCGAAAGCTCCTTCATGTACATGACGCCCATCAGGACCACGATCGTCTGGTTGGGTCTTGTCAGGGCGAGGAGATCCTGGTCGTTCCATGCCGAAGGGTTGTCATGGGCGGTCAGGATGACAAGCCTCGAGTTGTGATCTCTGTGAGTGACCGGCACTCCGGAGTAGGCCGGAACGGCTATGGTGGAGGAAACTCCGGGAACCACGGAAAAGGGGATCCCGGCTTTCCTGAGCGCCTGAGCCTCCTCGCCACCCCGTCCGAAGACAAAGGGATCCCCTCCCTTGAGACGGACCACCGTTTGCCCCTTGCGGGCGTGATCGATCATGGTGGCTTCGATTTCCCCCTGGGACATGCGGGGGTGATTTCTGACCTTTCCAACGTCGATCCTCAATGCATGCGGGGGGGCGAGATCAAGAAGGTCGAGGGAGACGAGATGGTCATAGAGGACCACATCTGCCGTTGCGAGAAGATGGGCCCCTTTCCTCGAAATCAGACCTGGATCTCCCGGTCCCGCTCCGACCAGATGGACGCGTGGGAGCCTCTTGGCAAATTGTTCGTTCAGTGATTCGCGGGGCACGGTGTTGAACTCCTCGCAGATCCAGGGTGTGGAGCCTGGAAAGTCTTTTGGGTTTAGTGATTTTTCCATTATGAGGGAGGACTTTCAGGTCTTCAAGAGAGAGCGGGTTTCAACGGGGACCTCAGTGGGGCATCACGGCATCCAGCAAGGCCTTGCCTCCCCGGTCAAGAAGCCTTTTTCCCGCTTCCCTCCCCAGGTCTTCCGCGCGAAGGGCCTCGCCGGTGATGGATTCCTCGAGAAGGGTCGTGCCGGCAGGGTCGAGAACCCTGGCGACGATTTCCAGCCGACCGTCCGGAAAAAGGCGGCCATGTGCCGCGAGTGGAAGCTGGCAGCCTCCATTCAAGGCCGAAAGCACTCCTCTTTCCGCCTGAACGCAGAGCGTCGTCTCCCGATCCGAAATGCGGGAGAGGAGAGCTCCGATCCTTCGGTCCTTCTCCCGGTATTCGAGCCCCAGCGCCCCCTGGCCCACGGCCGGAAGGGAGAGTCCGGTCGGCAGGTACTGGCGGATCTTGTCAGAGTACCCCAGTCTGATCAATCCCGCCGCGGCGAGAATGATGGCATCCACCTGTCCTTCATCAAGCTTTCTCAGTCTGGTTCCGACATTTCCCCGGAGGGAAACGAACTCCAGGTCGGAGCGGAAATGGCGAAGCTGGGCGATGCGGCGCAGCGACGATGTCCCGACGCGGGCTCCTGAAGGGAGGGATTCCAGTGAGGGATGATGGACGGACACGAAGGCGTCACGGGGATCTTCCCTTGAAAGGATGGCACCGAGAACCAGTCCTTCGGGAAGAAAGGCGGGAACATCCTTCATGCTGTGAACGGCCAGATCGATGGAGCCTTCTAGAAGAGCGTCTTCAATTTCTTTCACGAACAGACCCTTGCCCCCGACCTGGGAGAGGGGGACCGAAAGAATCATGTCTCCTGTGGTCTTTATGATCTTTAGCTCTGTCGCAAGTCCGGAGATTTTTTCGATCTGTTCGGCCACATGACGGGCCTGCCAGAGGGCCAGCTCGGAACCCCGGGTGCCGATTCGGACAGGAGATTGTGGTGATTCGGGTTCTTTTAGCAAGACTGTTCGCCAGGGATGGGGAAGTTGGATTGGGGAGACTCAAGAACGGAAGATTGTTTTTCCAGTGGAGAGGAGTCTTCTCTTTGGAGGGGGGACTCCTGGGTCGGAAGTTCCGGGGAAAGTCCGTAGCAGCGGGAGATCCACTCCCATGCTTCTTCCAGATTCGATGAGTTCCGAAGCGTCTGATAAGTGGGATGAAGCATTTTGTTGACGAGGGACTGGGCCAGAATGACGACCTGTTTTCTCGCCTCCTCAGGCAGGCTGTCGAGGGTTCTCGAAAATCGGTCCAGCTCGGACTGCTGGAGCTTCTCTGTGTGGCGTCTGAGAGCCTGGATGAGGGGAACGGCCGAGCGTTCCGAGCGCCACTTCTGGAACTGGGCGAGTTCCTGCCGGACGATTTCCCGAGCGGCGTAGGACTCCATCTCCCGTTCCTTCTGATTGGCCTCCACCACCGACTTCAGATCGTCGATATTATAGAGAAAGGTGTTTGCGAGTCTGGAAATGTCGGGATCGATATTGCGAGGAACGGCGATGTCGATCAGGAAGAGCGGCCGGTAGCCTCGGCGTTCCATGGCTTTTTCCATGATAGGAACTGTGAGGAGATAGGTTTCCGCCCCTGTCGAGCAGACGACCATGTCCGCATCGGCCATGGTCCCTTCGAGGGTGTCCATGGACGCATAGGCCGCTTCGTATTCCGCGGCCAGGAGTTTGCCTTTTTCGGGATCCCGCGTCATTACGGTCAAGGAACGGACTCCCATTTTCTTCATGTGGCGGGCTGTCAGCTGGGCCATTTCTCCGCCACCGAGAAGAAGAACGGATTTGTTCGACATGTCCTGAAAGATTTTTCGGGCCAGCTGGCAGGCGGCATAGCTGATCGAAACGGGAAGATGGCTGATCGCCGTCTCGGAGCGAACCCGTTTTGCCGTGCTGACCGATCTTTGGAAAATCTGGCTCAGGTAAGGGCCGATAGTGTTTTCCTGCCGGCAGATTTCAAAAGCTTCCTTGACCTGTCCGGTGATCTGAGGTTCTCCGACAATCATGGAGTCGAGGCTTGCCGTCACTTCAAACAGATGCTCGACGGCTTCGCTATCCGTTTTGTAGTAAAGATGGGGTCTGAGCGGGATCGATGCGAGGGCCGGATGGGTTCTCGCCAGAAAGCGGGTAAAGAATTCCGGGTCCGGATGGAGGTTTGAGGTGATCGTCAGGATCTCGACCCGATTGCAGGTCGAAAGAAGGAGACATTCGAGAACATTTTCTTCGCGGGAAAGGAGACGAACCGCCGGAGACAAATGGTCCTTCGGATAGGCGATCTTTTCTCTGACGTCGACCGGAGCCGTCTTGTGGTTGACCCCTGCGAGGGTAATCTTGATCACTGTTTCGCCTCTGCAGTCACCCGGTGCTCCTCCCGAGACGGACAGAAACCGCCTACAGTAAGAAGTGCGAACCCTTAGAAAAAACGGCCAGCGCGACCATTGTCGCCGCGAATATCAGAAAGCCCGAAATGGAGAGGTATGCGGCCTGCTTTCCCCGGAAACGTCGGCTCCACCGGAGAAGCACCGTTGCCGCATAGGCGATCCAGACCAGAAAGGCTCCCAGAAAAGCGATTCTTCCCTGCGAAGCGTGTGGAATGGTCGTCCCGAATTTTTTCCATGACCAGATCATGGCAAAAATCAGCCCGGTGGTCAAGAAAACAAAACCGAGACCGCTGAAGTTCGTGTTGAGTTGGTCGAGCGTCTCCAGGGAGGGAATCCGGCTGAAAAAACGATTGAAGATCTTTCGTCGCAAAAAAAAGTCCAGAAGGAGGTAAAGGAGCGCGACGATGAAGGAGAGTGCGGCGGATGCGAGCCCCAGATCGATCAGGATTGTGTGGAGGGAGAGGAAAAAGCCGATGGGAGCCGATGTTGTGAAAAGAGGAGAATGAAAGGAGATCCCGATGACCATGAGCGTGGAGAGGAAGGCGATGGCAAAAATGAAGAGGCCGAGGATCCGGGCCTTTTTCTGATGCTCGAGATAGAGGAAGGCGAGGACGAGCGACCAGGAAAAGAAAGAAAGGGCCTCGCGCAGGGAGAGAAGGGCGACATGGCCCTGGAAGCCGAATCGGATGAAAATGGCCAGCGATTGGAAGAGAACTCCTCCGACTCCCGCAGTGACCGGGGCCCAGGGAACACGCGTGGGACGGGGGAGAAGAATTTCCGAAAGGTAGAGGAGAAATGCCCCCAGGTAAAAACCGCTGGCCAATTCGAGGAGCAAAAGTTCGAGCGGTGAAATCTTCATCTGGACTCCCTCCGGACAGGAGGGACCGGTGTCCCTCTTCCAGTCTCTGGTCTTCCGGTTCCGGAGGTCGTATTTTGGGGTTGGAGGAGCATGGAGGCCAATCGTTCTGATATGATAACCATAAGGTTCTGCGTCCCGCTAATGATGCTGTTGTTCATTCTATCACAGAGGCTGGGTCAGGGCCAAAAACCAAGCGGGGTCGACCCCTTTTCGCTTTCGGGCATTTTCCCCCCCACTCGCTGGAGGATGTCTTGTCTAGGAATTTTCTCTACACGCTGAAGGCTCAAGGGCTTTTTGAAAGACCCTTCAGAGTCTCCACCGCCCCCGTGTACCTGCCAGGGGTCGATGCGGATTTCCTGGACCGCCTCGGCATCGCGCTGTACTCCTTTTACCGGGCTTTGGATCTGATCTACAGGGAGCCCTCACACGCGCGTGATTTCGTAAGGTACACCCTGGATAGGGGAAAGCCTGCCGACCTTCTCGCATTTGGCCTTGCCAAAAAGTTCCGACAGGATCTTCCACGCGTTCTCAGGCCGGATCTTCTGCTTACGCCGGATGGACCGGTTCTGACGGAAATGGATTCGGTCCCAGGGGGGCCCGGCCTTCTGCTGGCCCTTTCGCGGATCTATCGGGACAGAGGACAGGGAGGCATGATCGGGGGACCGGAGGGGATTCTCGAAGGTTTTGCCGCCATGATCCGGGCTCAGGAGAGGGACCCCAGTCTGGGGATCGTCGTTTCGGACGAGTCCGAAGAATACAGGGGGGAAATGCGGCTCCTGGCCAGCAGTCTTTCAAGGGCCCATTTCCCGGCAGTCTGCATTCATCCGCGGGATTTGCATTTCGACGAGGACGGCCTTTTTATTCATTCAAAAAATGGACCGGTGAGGCTGAACATTCTTTACCGGTTTTTTGAACTTTTCGATCTTCCCAACATACCCAAGGCCGAAATGATGCTTTATTTCGCCAAAGGGGGAAAAGTGAAGATCACTCCTCCCATCAAACCATGGCTCGAGGAAAAAGCGGGGATGGCCCTTTGGCATCACCCCGAACTCCGTTCGTTCTGGGTTCGAGAAATGCCTCCGGATTCCGTCGAGCTTCTGGATCGACTCATTCCGCAAACATGGATTCTTGATCCATCCCCGATCCCTTTTTCCGCCGCGCTGACCCCACCGATTCCGGTGGGAGACCGTTCCCTGAGAGATTTTTCAGGACTTTCCGAGTTGACTCAGAAAGAGCGCCGATTCATTATTAAGCCATCCGGTTTCTCTCCTCTTGCATGGGGAAGCCGGGGGGTCGTTGTTGGACACGACCTTCCGGAGGAGTCCTGGCGTCAGGCGTTGCAGAATGCCTTCGGGTCCTTCAACACGGGGCCTTACGTGCTGCAGCCCTTTCGTACGACCCGCGTGCTTTCCCTTTCGGGGTTTGACGTTCTGTTAAATGAGGAGCGTGAGGAGGGTTACCGCGTGCGCGTCTGTCCCTACTTTTTCGTTACAGGGAGCAAGGTCATTACGGGCGGTGTTCTGTCAACAGCCTGTCCAAAAGATAAAAAGCTGATTCACGGGATGGTTGATTCGATCCTGTCGCCTGTCTGGGCCGGAAAGGAGCAGGAAGACTCCGGCATTTGAGAGGTTTGTCTGGACATATATGAGTTGATGAAGACGATTGACGCGGTTTCTGCATAGGCCCGGTCACCAGGATCCGGGGAGCGAGGATGAGATGGAGGAATGGCAGGAGCTGCTTGTCGGGGGAATTCGAAGGAGTGAGGATATTCCTCCGGATTGGGCTTTCGTACGGGACGGGATCGGTCCTGAAAATGTGGAAACCCTTTACCCTCTAAGGATCAATTCCTATTATCAGTCATTGATTGAAAGCCCCGATGATCCGATCGGGCTTCAGGTACTTCCGGACCCGGTCGAATGGATGGACGGAGAAAGCCCTCTCGACCCTCTCGGGGAAGACGAGGACAGCCCTGTTCCTTCCATCGTCCACCGGTACCCGGACCGGGTCCTTTTTCTCGTCACCAACCAGTGTCCGATCTATTGCCGATACTGTACCCGCAAGAGACTTGTCGGTAAACCGGAAGGGGTGGTGACCCGCGAGGAGATCCGACAGGGAATCGCCTACATCAGAGAGCATGCGGAGGTTCGCGACGTCGTGCTTTCCGGAGGGGATCCCCTCATGCTGAAGGACGACCTGCTGGAGGAGGTCCTTTCGGGGTTGCGATCCATCCCCCACCTGGAAATTATCCGCATCGGAACGCGTGTGCCCTCCGCTCTCCCCCAGAGGGTGACCCCCGCCCTCTGCCAGATGCTGAAGCGCTATCACCCTCTCTATATGAACCTGCATTTCAACCATCCCAGAGAAATCACCCCTGAATCCTCCCGGGCCTGCAACATGCTTGCTGATGCGGGCATTCCCCTCGGATGCCAGACCGTTCTCATGAAAGGGGTCAACGATGACGCCGGAACCCTTGCGACCCTCTTCAAACAGCTCCTCCGGATCCGCGTCAAACCCTATTATCTTTACCAGGCGGATCTGACGAGAGGGGCCAACCATTTCCGGACTCCGCTCTCCAAGGGGCTTTCGATCATGCGTGAGCTTCAGGGCCACATCTCCGGAATGGCGATTCCGCATTTTGTCATCGATGCCCCGGGAGGCGGAGGTAAAATCCCTGTCCTCCCTGACGATTACCTTGTCGGAAGAGAGGGTGAAAACATCATTCTCAAGAACTATGAAAACCAGCTATTCTCCTATCCCGATGTCGACGCCCAATCCGCGCCGGACGCGGACCGCGGTCTTCAGGGGGCTGATTCGATCGAAAACAGGAAAAGCGGTGCAGAAGGAAGCACCATGGAAAAAAACGCGGCCCCCTCTCTGCTTCCAAACGGTCATTCCCCCAAAAACGATCGGAATGGACGAGTGCCGGGACTTGCCACGCCTTCCTTCACGAAGCCTGCTGACCGGAGCCCTCTATGACAGACCCGACCATGGGGGATGCCCACCCGGACCTTTCCCTGCCCGATGCGGAGAGGAGAGGGGTTTATCATGCGATCTACACGCGGAGGGATATCCGCCGGGAATTTTTGCCCGATCCCGTCCCGAATGACATTCTGATTCGTCTTCTGAAGGCGGCCCACCATGCGCCGTCGGTCGGTTTCATGCAGCCGTGGAATTTCATACTGATCGAGAATCCCGTTGTCAGGCAGGAGCTTAAACGGGTCGTAGACAAGGAAAGAAGGGCTGCGGCCATCGTTTTCGAGTCTCCGCGGTCTGAAAAATTTCTGTCTCTCAAGGTGGAGGCGATTCTCGACGCCCCGGTTCTCATCGGGGTGACCATCGATCCCGCCCGGGAGGGGCCATTCGTCCTGGGACGGCTTTCCGATCCGGATACCGATGTCTACAGCGCGTCCTGCGCCATCATGAATCTATGGCTGGCCGCGCGCGCCGAAGGGATCGGAATGGGATGGGTGACGATCTTCCGCCGCGAGGATGTTCAGGGAATCCTGAATCTTCCCTACCATGTCAAACCGATCGGTCTCCTTTGCCTTGGCTATGTCCGGGAATTTCCCCGGAAGCCGATGCTGGAAACAGAGGAATGGGCCTACCGCCAACCCCTTTCCAAACATGTTTTCGTGGATGGGTGGGGCAAGCAGGAAGGCTCCTTTTGGCAATCGATCAGCGAAGACCTTGACCGGAAAGATGTGTGGCCTTGGGAACTCTAAGCGATTGCCAGATCCGCGGCCTGATTGCCGAGGGCGTGGTTGCCTCCGAAAGGGATTGGGGTGTGAGGCAGGTTCAGCCGGCTTCACTCGATCTCCGACTCGGAGAGGTCGCCTACCGGCTCCGTTCGAGCTTCCTTCCCCTCGAATCCTCCGTTTCCGAGCTTTTGCCCGATCTGGCCCTTTACTCATTCGACATCCGTTCCTCCCCCTTTCTCGAAAAGGGAGCCGTCTATCTGGTGCCTTTGTCCGAGTCCCTCTCCCTTCCCCCCTTTCTCTCGGCAAAGGCCAATCCGAAATCCTCC
>DAIBSV010000490.1 GCA_027415455.1 Nitrospirota bacterium
CCCGGAAATCGGGGTGGAGGATCTGATCAGCGTCGGACTTCAAAGCCTTGTCGAAAGCGCCCGGCGCTTCGACCCCTCCCGCGGTCTCAAATTCAAGACCATGGCCGAGCACCGCATCCGCGGCGCCATGCTCGACGAGATCCGCTCCATGGATTGGGTCCCGAGGTCTGTGCGGGAGAAGCAGTCCGATCTCCAATCCGTTCGCAAGGCGCTGGAAAAGGAGCTCGGCCGGGAGCCGCGGGAAGAGGAGCTTGCCCGCAGGATGGGCCTTTCCGACGAGGCGATGGCCCAGCTTCTCTGGGAGGTCGACACCCATCCGACCCTGTCTCTGGACGATTTTCTGTCGCCGGAGGAAAGCGAAGGGGAATCCCTTGGAGACCGGCTTCCCGAGACCCGTGAGGAAGACCCCCTGGCCCATCTGATCCGGGTCGATGCCGTGGAGCGTTTGACGAAAGCGCTCGATGCCCTTCCGGAAAAGCAGCGTCTGGTTCTGACCCTCTACTATTACGAAGAGCTGACGATGAAGGAAGTCGCCCAGGTTCTGGAGGTCAGCGAATCTCGCGTCTCCCAGATCCATGCCCAGGCCCTGAGGGCCGTCAAATCCATTCTCAGAACGACGATGGGGGAAGGTTCCGCCTCCAGGGGGGCCTGATCCGGGCCAGTCCGGACGTGTCCGGACGGCTTTTGATCATGGTCTGAACCGAGGGGTTGAGAACTGTCGTATTGTGTCCGATAAGAGATTGTCGGGAAGGTCCGGAGACTGGCGATCCGGGATGCGAATCCGCGTCCGGGTCAGAAGATCCGGCTTGACCGTGGCATTCGTTGCAGGAAGGAGTTCCTATGATCGACTTTGGAATGAAGGTTCTGGTTGTGGATGACTTTTCCACGATGCGCCGGATCGTCAAGAACACCCTTCGCCAGATCGGCTTCACGAACATCGAGGAAGCGGAGGAATCGGTGAGCGGTCCCGAAAGGCGACGATCGGTCCGGTTAAGACTTTCGGCCAAGATCGC
>DAIBSV010000491.1 GCA_027415455.1 Nitrospirota bacterium
CACCTATTACGGCTACACCCTCTCCTCCGAGACTCTCCGCCAGGATCTCACCGCCGAGGCGCTGATCTTCCTGTGGAGCGGGCAGAACCAGTCGGGGCTTACTCCGGCTTTGACCGACGGCATTCTGCACGGGATTGCCCTCAATACCGGCCCGCTCTTTCCGCCCTCTCCCTCACCATCGCTCCCGGATCCGGGCACCCCGCAGGTCACCATCACCAACCCCGTCAGGTTGCGGTCATCTCGCCATAGCCCCGGATCAACCCGCCATCCGGCCCGCCTCCCGAACCGGTTGTTTCTCTTCCTCGGGACAAAAATCCACCTCTGTGGTCGATCGTTCGAAAAAGACCTTGAGAAAGAGGCCGAATGTGGAGAACAGACGGTAGCGAATGATCGGAAGCTTGTTGATGTAGACGAGATTCCACAAAAACCATCCCAGGATCCCTGTCAGGGTGAACTGTTTGGCCGAAAGGAGGGCGTAGTTGTCCCCGATCGAGACGAACCCCCCCACGTGACGATGGGCAAAGGTGATCTCGGGTTTCTTGATGAGACGGGCCGCGATGTTGTGGGCGACCACCCGGGCCTGCCGGACGGCGGTCTGGGCGGTGGGAGGATAGGGCTTCTGCTCGAAGGGATCGATGGCGTGTGCATTGTCGCCCAGGATCCAGACATGATCCATCGTTTTGGCTTCAAGCGTCGAGCGGACGATGATCCGTCCTGAAGGATCCTTGTCGAGGGGGAGTTCCCGGACCAGAGGGTTGGTCTTGACTCCGGCAGACCAGACGAGCGTGGAGGCAAGAAAACCCGATCCAGATGTAAGGCGGACCATGGTTCCGTCCCAGGACTCGAGACGGGTCCCGAGCATCACTTCGATCCCGATCGACTCCAGACGACGGATGGCTTCCTGGGAGAGTTTCTCCGGAAGAGACGGGAGGATGCGGCCGGTCGCCTCGACAAGGACCACGCGGATCTCGTCTTTTGTGATCCTGCGTCCGAAGTCCCGCAACAGCTCCC
>DAIBSV010000492.1 GCA_027415455.1 Nitrospirota bacterium
GACCCGTTGCGCCTGTTCGGAGGATTCGTCCTCCGAGTCGGTGGCCTGACCATTCAGGCTCCCGATCCATCCCCGTGAAGAGCCGGGGAGATGGCAGGAAGGAATCCCCTCCCTTTCCGCTTTCGCGGCGAGCGAAGCGAGAGGGAGAGGAGGATGTCAAGGTTTACTTCTCGAAATTGGCTCTATAATCTTAATCCATACTTGCTGATTGAACACCCATAACCAAGAGGAGTTCATGCCCGCATCCTTTCCCCCTATTCCTGTTGAATCCATCGTTTCCCGAATTTTTCTCATCCGCGGACAGAAGGTCATGCTGGATTCCGACTTGGCATCTCTTTTTGGCGTCCCCACAAAACGGTTCAACGAACAGATCAAACGAAACATCTCCCGGTTTCCCTCGGACTTCATGTTCCAGTTGACTCAGGAGGAATTCAAATTTTTGAGGTCGCAACTTGCGACCTCAAACGAAGGAAGGGGCGGACGGAGATATTTCCCCCTCGTCTTCACGGAACATGGGGCCATCATGGCCGCAACGGTTCTCAATTCGCCGTTGGCAGTCGAAATGAGCGTCTTTGTGGTCAGAGCCTTTGTGAAACTCCGGGAAATGCTCTCCACCCACAAGGAACTGGCTCACAAGATTGAGGAGCTTGAAAGAAAATTGGGGGTTCACGACGAAGCCATTATCGGGTTATTCGAGGCGATCAAGCAACTGATGGAGACGCCAGCAGAGAAGAGGAAATCGATCGGGTTCACACGCGACAGGAAAACATGAAGGATTGCCACTTCTATGTCCCTTTCATGTGGAAGGACGAAGATGGCCGACCAGGAATATGTCTTTGACATGACCAAGGCCCACCAAGCGAAGGAGAGGTTCTACGACATTTACGAGGCTCCCTCACGGTCGGAGGCAGACCGTCGATACAAGGAATGGGACACCGGTCTCGATCCGGAGATCCGATCCATTTTTGCCCCCCTCCTGACGGCTTTCCGGAACTGGGAG
>DAIBSV010000493.1 GCA_027415455.1 Nitrospirota bacterium
CGCTATTTTGCGGATATGACCCGAACCCTCTTCAAGGGCGAGGTGGCCCCCCAGCATCGGGCTCTCTACGAGGCCGTGCTCTCGGCTCAGGAGCGGGCCATCGCAAAGGCCGCACCGGGAGTCGACTCCTCCCTACTTCATCAGGCGGTGGAGGACCGCTTCGCCGAACTGGGATACAAGACCGGCGAGGTCGATGGAAGAATGGAGGGCTTCTTCCACGGAACGGGCCATGGGGTCGGCCTCGAGATCCACGAGGCGCCCAGGGTGGGAAAAACGGGAGTTCCATTGCAACCGGGCCATGTCATCACCGTCGAGCCGGGTCTCTATTATCCCCGCCTTTCGGGAGGAGTGCGGATCGAGGACATGCTCTACATCACCGAGTCGGGAGCCGAAAATCTCACGACCTTCCCCAAGGACTGGTCGACGGTCGCGATTCCCTGATGGACACACATCTCCTTGTCGGATCGGGTGGGGAGACGGGACGTGAACTGGCCAAAAAACTCTCCAGGGACGACGCCAAGGTTTTTGTCACGACTCACCGGCACCCCCTCCCCGACTCTCCGCCCCTTCACTACCTCTCCTGGGATCTCGAGGACCCAACAAAATCCCTTCCGGATCTTGACCAAGCCCTTGGAAAGACGTCTCTTTCGAGCCTTTCCCTCTTTGCCCATCCTCCCTTTCGCCGGACGTCCGACCTATCTGCGCCCTCCCCTTACCCTTCCCTCGCTCCCCTGATCCTTCTTCTTGACCATCTCAGGCCCCGTCTTGGAGTCGGGGCCCCTCTGCTCTTTTTCTTTCCCTCCCTCTCCCGACATCGGGCCGACGGCTATCTCGCGGCCCGTCTCTGGATCGGCGCCCTTCAAGGACTTTTCGGCGAGTTGAGCCGAAACAGGAAGGGGCTCCTCGTCACGGGGATCGAAACCCTGGTCACGCCTGATCGCTCCACTCCCCATATGACTTCCGAGATGGTGGAACGAATCTCCGGCCGCACCTCCCGCG
>DAIBSV010000494.1 GCA_027415455.1 Nitrospirota bacterium
TCGACCGCATCGCGGAGGCGATCTCCGCATACGAACGGACACTGGTCACGCCAAACACACCCTATGACCGTTTTCTGATGGGAGAGGCCAAGGCCCTTTCTGCCTCCCAAAAAAGAGGGTTCATGCTCTTCAAGGGGAAAGCCCGCTGCGTTCTCTGCCATTCGGGGGCTCTTCTCTCCGACCAGGCCTACCACAATCTCGGCGTTCCGCAGACGGGAACTCTGCCGGTTGATGTCGGCCGGTATGCGGTGACCCACGACCCCCTGGACAAAGGAAAATTCCGGACGCCTCAGCTGCGGAACGTGGCCCTGACGGCCCCCTACATGCATGACGGGACCTTCCGGACGCTCGCACAGGTGGTTGACTTCTACGACCGGGGCGGTGGAAAATCCCGCTTTGCCACGAAGGATCCCCTCCTGGTTCCTCTTCATCTGAAAGCGTCCGAGAAAAAGGATTTGGTGGCCTTTCTGAGGGCTTTGTCCGGAGAGACCAGGAAAGAGATGAACCAGCCCTGAAACAACTCTTGCGATAACGACGCGCCGAGGTTTGCCATCGATATTCTTCTACGAATAAGTCCGGTCAGGCTTTTCCAATATTTCCGGGACCTGGGGCAGATTGTTCTGACCAGCCTTTACGATCTCATTCGCCTTGTCCTGACCCGAAGGCTGATCCTCCACAGCTTTCTTCAGCCCATCGTGGCTGCAGGGACTTCGGCCCTCCCGATCATCACTGTCGTTGCGCTCCTCGTAGGGGCCGGGATTGTCGCCGAAACGGGGATCGAGCTTCCCCGACTCGGCATCCAGAACCTCATGGGACCCATCGTCCTGCATGTTATCTTTGGAATTGTGGGACCCTTCGCGACGGCGCTCATCGTCATCGCCCGCTCGACATCCGGGCTGGCGGTCGAGATCGGGACCATGCGCGTCAACGGTGAGCTCGACACGATCGAGATGCTTGGGGTCAATCTGTCCAATTTCCTGGTGACCCCCCGTCTCG
>DAIBSV010000495.1 GCA_027415455.1 Nitrospirota bacterium
CGTCGACAGGATCCGGTCCTGGAGTTCGGCGATTTCGGACATCAGGGTCGGCTGGTAGCCGACCGCCGCGGGCATGCGCCCCATGAGACCGGAAGCTTCTGGTCCAGCCACTCTCCAAGGTAGGCGCCTCCCACGAGCGGGAGGGCGATCATGAAACCCACGGTCCCGAGGTAGACCGTCTGGCCCAGAAGCGAATTCTGTTCCCGCCTGGCCTTCAAAAGACGCCGGATATCCCTCAGAACATGATGTCCCAGCTTGTCGGGATCCTTCGTCGGGGTCATGGACTCCCTCCTTCCGTAAGAGAGGTCAGGCGCTTCATGAGCTCGAGGTCGAGGGAGTGCAGGCTCGACCGGGTCTTCCGAATCCCTTCCTCCCGCCGTCGAAGTTCCGTCTCGAGGAGGGAGGGGATTTCTTCGAAATTCCGGGTCCGGAAATAAGCGGTCGTCGCAATGCGGAGGAGATTTTCGGAGAAGTGAAAGACTCCGCCGGCAACGGCCAGGTACTCCCTCGTTCCGTCCCCCTTCCTGAAGCTTAGGAGTCCCCAGGAAAGGACCGTCACCCTCCGGTAGGCGCCGGCCAGAACTCCGAAGCTCCCCGACCCGTCCCGGGCCACTACGCTGGCCACATCCTCGATCCGATCACGTGAGCCCGGACTCGCAAGGATCACGGCGAATGTCTTCACGGGGACTCGTCCGACAGGGATCCCCTCATGAAAAACCAGTCCTCGGCCCTGTCATCGTGATTCCCTGCAAGGATGGCCTCGCAGTCGGAAAGAGTGAAGGAAAGGGGCACCGAAACCCCTGGAAGGCCGGAGTGGGCCGTGGTCACATGAAAAGGCTGGGTCAGATACTGCATGAGCCTTCGCGCCCGGAGGACGATACGGCGATCCTGAATCGAGAGTTCCTCGATCCCCAGCATCCGGATGATGTCCTCGAGCTCGGCCAGACGGGCGAGGTGCTCCCGGACGGCCCGGGCGACAGCGTAGTGGCGCT
>DAIBSV010000496.1 GCA_027415455.1 Nitrospirota bacterium
TTTAAGGCCGAATACCCCCTCTTAGGCGTTTCTTGCCAAGAGGGGGATGAATGCTTGCATCTTGTTTTTTTAAGGATATTTATGGTATTCCATAAGCAAGATGAAAGCCTATCGATACCGGATCGAGCCGGATGAAAAACAGGTCGAGTTTCTTGCCAAACAGTTCGGATGCTGCCGCTTCGTCTACAACTGGGCCTTGGATCTCAAAACGAAAGCGTGGCAGACGGAACGGAAGGGGATTTCCGTCTTCGAGATCAGTCGCCAGATGACGCTTCTCAAAAAGGAAAAGGAATGGCTGTCGGAAGTCGCGTCCCAGCCTCTCCAGCAATCCCTGATCCATCTCGACAAGGCATTCACGGGGTTCTTCAAGAAGAAGACCGACTACCCGAGGTACAAGAGCAAGTGGGGAAAACAGTCGGCCTCTTTCCCCCAAAACGTCGAAGTGGAATTTTCCTCCGGAACGATCGTTTTTCCGAAAATCGGGCGCATCAAGGCCCGGTTCTCCCGGACCTTCACGGGAGTCGTCAAGACGGTCACGATCACCAAAACCGTGACCGGGAAATACTTCGCCTCCGTTCTGGTCGAGAGCGAAAACCAAGCTCCCGTTCCCGTTCCCGTTCCGGATGTCGAAGAAACGGCCGTCGGTCTCGATCTTGGGCTGACGCATTTCCTGACGCTCAGCACAGGAGAAAAGATCGAGCATCCGAAGCATCTCGAAAAAGATCTGGATCGAATCAAAACCTTGCACCAGAGAGTCAGTCGAAAGAAAAAAGGCTCCAAGAACAGAAGGAAAGCTATCGTCAAGCTGGCATTGGCCTATGAAAGAGTCTCCAACAAACGGGACGACTTCCTTCAGAAAGTTTCGACAAGACTCGTCCGGGATTTCGGAACCTTGTGTTTCGAGGATCTGAACGTCGCCGGAATGACGCAGAATCGCCATCTGTCCAGACATATCGGACAGAGCGGATGGTCGAAGTTCAAGATTCTTTGC
>DAIBSV010000497.1 GCA_027415455.1 Nitrospirota bacterium
CAAGGCCGTGGGCGAATCCTCCCGACTCCCCCTCGAGTACTACGACAACAATGTGACCGGGACCCTTTCCCTTCTCTTCGCGATGCGGGAGAAGGGGGTGAAGACCCTGGTCTTCAGCTCATCGGCCACTGTCTACGGGGTTCCCGAGCGTCTTCCGATCGCGGAGGATGCCCCGCTTTCCGCCACCAACCCCTACGGGACCACCAAGCTGGTGATCGAGGAGATCCTCCGGAGCCTTGTCGCCTCGGACTCCTCCTGGAAGATCTCCCTTCTTCGCTATTTCAATCCGGTCGGGGCCCATCCCTCGGGACGGATCGGCGAGAACCCCCGGGGAGTTCCCAACAACCTGATGCCCTTCGTGGCCCAGGTGGCGGCGGGAATCCGGGAGCGCCTGTCGGTTTTCGGAAACGACTATCCGACGGAGGACGGGACCGGGGTGCGGGACTACATCCATGTGATGGATCTGGCCAAGGGCCATCTGGCGGCCCTGAAGGCTTTGTCCGGCTGGGAGGGGCCGGGTCCGCTGACCGTCAACCTGGGCACCGGTCGGGGGACCTCGGTCCTCGAGATGATTCGAGTCTTCGAAAAGGTCTCGGGCCAGCCGATTCCCTTCGACATCGTTCCCCGCCGTCCGGGAGATGTGCCGGCCTGCTGGGCCGATCCTTCCCGAGGGATGGGCCTCCCGCGGTCCATTCCATCGAGAAGAAGATCCCCGTCATTTCCGCCGATAGGATGTTCGATCGTGATGGGGCTCAACGCATCGGGGGAGAGGGAAGTCGGAACAATGGGAGGGTTCAATCGATGAAGGTTCTGGTCACGGGAGGAACGGGCTACATCGGCTCCCATACCGCCGTGGTTCTGCTCGATGCGGGCTTTGAGGTCGTCCTTCTCGACAATCTTTCGAACAGCGAGCGGGAGGTGGCGGACCGGATCGAAGCGATTGCCGGCAGGAAGACCGTCCTCTACGAGGCCGACAT
>DAIBSV010000498.1 GCA_027415455.1 Nitrospirota bacterium
GAGGAGTGCCGGGTCTTTTTTCGATGCGGACCTTGAGGACTCCGTCCTTCATGGTGGCCGTCACACGGGAAGGGTCGGCATCTTCCGGAAGGACGAAACTCCGGAGGAAGGCCCCGTAGCAACGCTCGACCCGATGGTAGCGAGTCCCTTCCTTCTTTTCTTCCTGCTCCTTCCTGCGCTCTCCCGAAATCGTCAGGATTCCGTTCTCCACGGTCACCTTCGCATCCTCTTTCTTCACCTCCGGAAGCTCGGCCGTGACGACATACTCCTTTTCCCCTTCGGTGACGTCCACCGAAGGGGACCAGTCGAAAACCGCCATCGTCCCCTCCCCCTCCGGCTTCAGGATCTCCCGGCCCTGCCGTCCGAGCCATGGCGCCAGCCGACGCCCGAACTCCTCGAACTCACGGACCGGATCCCACTTCAACAGACTGCTCATGAGGAACCTCCTTTCAGATTGATGTTCTTTGGCAAACTCCTCGGGAGTGGCGGCATCCGCCACCATTCCGGCGGGCTCCCTTTCCACCTTTCCTGCTCTCCGAAGGGGAACCCATCCTCTCCATCTCCTCCGGAAGAGGCCCCTCCCTTCCACCGCCTCAGAGAGCCCAGGCAAAAGGGGAATTCGATGTGTCGCCTCCCCCTCTTCCCGTCCGCTCCGACAGCGACCCGCCTTTCCGGAGAATCTCCAGGACGATGTCCAGAAGATCTCCTCCATAGGAGCGGTCCTCGCACTCGTAGTCAAGGACATGCCTGGCACGAAGGGTCGCGCCGACCGACTCCGGGTCCAGCCCGAAAAGATCGACCAGACTCATTCCGATCTCCCGGGCACAGCGCCGGAGATCGCCGTTCTGCGCCCATTCCCGGATTCCGAGCGGCATCCGTGGCTCGAGTCTCCCCAGAAAGGCGTACAGATCGTGGCCAGGATCGGTCAAGGGGACCTTCACGGCCCAGGAAACGGCCCTTTCAAAGACCGCTCCC
>DAIBSV010000499.1 GCA_027415455.1 Nitrospirota bacterium
ATCGACGAACGGGTCTTTCCGGACCTGACCGGGGTCAAGCGGGAGGAAGAGGAGGAGTAGGTACCCGGAACAGGGAGGCCTCCATGGACAAGGAGAAAGTCTCTTCCAAGCCACGAAGGAAGCGGGCACGGCCGGAGGATCCCGTCAATATCGACCGCTGGCTCGTCTCCTATGCCGACTTCATCACGCTTCTCTTCACCTTCTTCGTGATGATGTACGCCGTGTCCGCGCTGAACGAAGGGAAGTACCGGACCATCTCCCATGCGATCGTCGCCACCTTTCTGCACCGGACCCTCCGTCAGAGGCCCCATGCCGTGGTCTCCCCCAACAGAAACCGGTCGGGGTTGCAGGCCAGGGTGCCTCCGGTCCTTCTCAGGCAGAGCCTCCAGCTTCTTCAGAAGGAATCGCCCTCTTCGGGGAACATGGCGGTGGTCGAGAGCGCCCGGAGCATTCGCCTCCGGATTGCGGCGGGCGCCCTCTTCCGGAAAGGACATGCCGGAATCCGCATCGGAATCCGGCCCTTTCTCGTGAAGCTGGCACGCCTCCTCTCCCGGGAACACCGGCCCTTCCGTGTGGAGGGGCATACCGACAACCTGCCCATCCATGGGCGCTATCCCAACAACTGGGCCCTGTCGGGGGCCAGGGCCGTCAATGTTCTTTCCTTTCTCCTCAAGTCGGCCCCCATCGATCCCCGTCTGTCGAGCGCCGTCGCGTTTGGTGCCACCCGTCCCGTCGTTCCAAACGACACGCCGGAGCACCGTCGGCAAAACCGCCGTGTCGAGGTCGTCATCCTAAAGCCGACCGCTCCCGTTTCTCATTCGCCCGTTATGGGCCTTTCTGTTCCCAGGATATGACGACTGCCCTGGAAGGGGCGGCCAATCCGGTCAACCGGGGAGGGAGAATCTGATTTTCCGAATGCCGACCAATGACGGAAAACGGATAAAAATAATATCGTAAAGCATGGACAAA
>DAIBSV010000049.1:0-5017 GCA_027415455.1 Nitrospirota bacterium
CCCTCCTTCGGGGGGACGCCCGCCACCCCACAGCCAGACACCGTCGACCCTTCTTTCCGGATCGGAAGAATGGGCAAAAGAAGCGGGAATGGTCCGGGAGATCCATTCCGGAAATCCCGGGATGAAGCCGGATTCCGAAGGCAGAGCCCCCCGTCTCGGCGGAGAACCCGCCTCTCCGTTCCACCGGGGAAGAGCCAGAATCATCCGGTCAATTCGCCCCCCCGCTCCCGGGACAGGGAGAAAACGCCAGGGCTCACGTCCTGTCACGCGATCGAGCAGGGCGCCCCAGAAGGCGTGTTCATCCTCCCTCCGGTTGATGTAGCGGAGGAGCCGGCCGTCGGCTCCGCAGCAAACCGGGGTGGCAAGGTAAAACCACTCCGAGGGAGAGGGATCTCGGGTGAGGAGGGAGAGAAGAGAGCCCCGCGAAAGACTTCGGGCCTCCTCCAGGGAAAAGCCGAGAAGTCGTGCGATCCCTTTCTCGGAGGAAATCTCGCGGGCCGGCGATCCGTCCTGGGGATCGATCCTGCAAAGCCGTCCGGCCCGGGCCAGGGTGTCGAGGGCCGGCGTTTTGGCCATGGAAAGGGTCGTCTTCTGCCCGGAAGGCTCGGCGAGCCCGTCCAGAACCACCAGAAGGTCACAACCGGATCCGACCCCGTCGTTCATGAGAAGCCCAGAACGGCCAGGACCTCTTCCTTTCTGGCGGGGACCCGGATCTCGGGCGGGGAGGACCGAAAGACGGTGTCGGGATCCTTGAGGCCGTGGCCCGTCAGGGTGCAGACGATCCGCTCCCCTCCGGAAAAAGCGCCGGCACGGGCCCGTTTCAGCACCCCGGCCAGGGAGGCGGCCGAAGCCGGCTCGCAGAAAACCCCCTCCTTCGAGGCCAAAAGATGGTAGGCCTCGAGAATCTCGCTGTCCGACACCGACAGGATGGACCCGCCCGATTCTCCCGCGGCCTTCAGGGCTCCCTGCCAGGAAGCGGGATTCCCGATGCGGATCGCCGATGCCAGGGTCTCCGGCTTTTCCACCACATGGCCGAGAACGATCGGAGCCGCCCCCTCGGCCTGCACCCCTGTCATCTTCGGAAGCGAGGAAAGGCGGCCTGCCTGCAGGTAGGCGTTGTATCCCGCCCAGCTGGCCGTGATGTTTCCGGCGTTCCCCACCGGTAGAAAATGATAGTCCGGGGCGGTCCCCAGCTGATCCACGATCTCGAAAGCCACCGAGCGCTGGCCCTCCAGACGGTCCGGATTGACGGAGTTGACAAGGGCCACCGGATGCGTCTCCGCCACCTCCCGGACGATCCGGAGGGCGTGGTCGAAAAGCCCTTCCACCTGAATGACCGTCGCATGGTGGACGATGGCCTGGGCCAGCTTGCCCCGGGAGATCTTCCCGTCGGGGATGACCACAAAGACCCGAAGACCCGCCCGGGCCCCATAGGCGGCGGCGGAGGCCGATGTGTTTCCTGTCGAGGCGCAGATGAGGGCGCGCGCGCCCTTTTGCACCGCCCGGGAGACGGCCAGGGTCATCCCGCGATCCTTGAAGCTTCCGGTCGGGTTCGCACCTTCAAACTTCACCCAGAGGCGGACCGGAACGGGAATCTCCCGGACGAGGGTCTCCATGGGAATCAGGGGCGTTCCCCCCTCCTGAAGGGTGACGGCCTTCTCCGGATCGGGAGAGCCGAAAAAGGAGGCGTATTCGGCGATGATACCGCGCCACGTGGTCTTCATCACGACAGGGAGCCCTCCATGGAAACATCCTCGATCCGTATCACGACGGTTTTTTCGGTGACGTGGTGGGAGGCGTCGATAATGGCAAGAGAATCCCGGATCTGGGACTCCGTGGCGCGATGGGTCGTCACGACCACCGGAACCGATCCGCCCCTGTCCCTTCCCTTCTGGATCACCGACTCGATGCTGATCCCGCGATCTCCCAGGATGCCCGCGAGATACGAGAGCGTTCCGGGCTGGTCCTGGGCCATGAAGCGGAGATAGTACTCGGAGAAGATTGCGGAAATCGGACGGAGCGGCCTCCTGATCCGTCCCGAAAAAGGGAAGCCCAGGGCGGGAACCTGCGCGCGGGCGCCGTGGAAAACCCCCCGGGCGCATTCCATGACATCTCCCATCACGGCCGTGGCCGTCGGATCCCCTCCGGCCCCGCGACCATACAGAAGGAGCGGCCCCAGGGCCTGGCCCGACAGCTCAATCGCGTTGAAGACTCCGTCCACCTCCGACAGGAGGCTGTTCTCGGGCAGAAAGGAAGGATGAACCCGGATGTCGAGCGAATCCCCGTGGTCGACAGCAATGCCCAGAAGCTTCAGGACATACCCGAACTCCCTGCCGAACTCGAGGTCGATCGGCTTGATCTGCCGGATCCCCTCGACGGGGATCTCCTGAAGATTCACCGGCGATCCGAAGGCCATTGTCGCGAGGATGGCGATCTTGTGGGCGGAGTCGATTCCGTCGATGTCGTAGGTGGGATCGGATTCCGCATATCCATGGCGCTGGGCTTCGGACAGAACCGTTTCGAACTCGAGTCCTTCGCGGCTCATGCGGGTCAGGATGTAATTGGCCGTCCCGTTGATGATGCCGGCCAGACGGAGGATCCGGTCCCCGGCCAGGCTCTCCCGCAGGGTCCGCAAAATGGGGATTCCCCCGCCGACCGAGGCCTCGAAGCCAAGATCGACGCCATGGGAGGCGGCCGCGCCGAAGATCTCCTCCCCGTGACGGGCCAGAAGCGCCTTGTTGGCGGTCACGACGGATTTTCCCGCCTTCATCGCCTCCAGAAGGATGGAGCGGGCCGGCTCAAGTCCGCCGACAAGCTCGACCACAAGAGAAATTCTCGGGTCCAGGACCATCTCCTTCCATTCGCGGTAGACCACGCACTCCGGCGGAAGGGTCAGCCCCTTGAGCGTCTCCGGATTCTTTTCGCAGACTCCCCCCAGTGCCAGCGGGAATCCCAGCCGCTCGCGGATGAGCCCCTGATTTTTAAGCAGAAGCCGCAGGAATCCCTGTCCGACCGTCCCGAGCCCGATGATGCCAACCCGGACTGGGGCATTTTTTTCATTCTGGTTCAGCAAACACGCATCCTTGGTGTGGGGGTGGCTATTCTTTCATGAACGGATTGGACATCGGAAGGGGAATGGTCTTCCCTTCGTCCAGAAGGACGTCCTGGTAGGCTCTCAGGTAGGCCGCCACCGGAGCGTCCGGAAGATAGTCGGGAGACAGGTCGGCGTTGTAGACCAGGATCTGGAGTTCCCGCATCTTTCCGTCGTCCCCCTTGTAGTCCCAGATGAGAACGGCGTCCTTCGGAAGATTGATACCCTTCGCCTGGGAGAGGAGCGGGGCGTGGATCACCCGGGGGGAAACACCCCGGAGGGGGGCGGGCAGGAGATCCCGGAGACGCCAGGTCGGCTCGGCGCTCACTCCCCGGAAGGGGGCGGTCACAAGAACGGCCTGAAGAGCGTTGTCCCGGAACTCGAACTGGAACTCGGGCGTCATCCGTCCGCTTGGAAGGGTTGTGGGAGAATAGAAGAGGAAGCGGTCGGTCGGATGGGCATCAAAATCCGTATAGATTCCGCACGGCAACTCCGTCGAGCTCCCCTTTCGCGGCACGAGGGTCGGATCCCCTTTCTTGAAGATGGAGAGGATCGTCTCCTGGGAGGCTCCCAGGTGCCAGCTCCAGGCCATTGCCCGGGCCGGAAAAAGAAGGACCAGGGCCAGCGCGCCCCCCGTCAGAAGGGTGTTCAACGGCCCGGATTTTAATGTCGGCCTGAAGAAACTTTTCATCATCGGACCTCCGCAAGTCCCGGACGGCTTCTCGCGAAAAACCTCCGGATGTTGACCGTGGCCTGCCGGATGCGGCTTTCGTTCTCCACAAGGGCAAACCGGACATGATCGTCGCCAAGGCTCCCGAAGCCCACCCCGGGCGAAACCCCCACCTGGGCCTCGGCCATGAGGAGCTTCGAAAACTCGAGGGATCCCATCGACTCCCACTGGGGGGGAATCTTCGCCCAGAGGAACATGGAGCCGCCGGGCATCGACACATCCCATCCGGCCCGGACCAGCCCGTCGACAAGGACATGGCACCGCCGTTCGTAGACTTCGGCAATCTGGCCCGGGAAGTCGTCCATCTGGTTTAAGGCGATGATGCTCGCAATCTGGATCGGCTGGAAGGTTCCATAGTCGAGGTAGCTCTTGAGCCGCGTGAGGGCGTTGACCACAGTGCGGTTTCCGACGCAGAAACCGACACGCCATCCCGGCATGTTGTAGGACTTGGACAGCGTATAGAACTCGATCCCCACATCTTTCGCACCCGGCGTCGAAAGAAAGGAGGGAGCCTTGTAGCCTCCAAAGGTGATGTCGGCATAGGCCAGGTCGTGGATCACGAAGAAGTTCCGTTCGTGTGCCAGGGCCACCACCTTCTCGAAAAAACCCTCGGGAACCGTAAGCGTGGTCGGATTGTGGGGGTAGCAGAGAAGGACGGCCTTGACAGGTCCTCCCGCCCGATCGAGCGCCTCGAGAAGATCCGACCAGACGTCCCGGCCGGGAACCATGGGATAGTGGCAGACCTGGGCGCCGGCAAGAACGAAGCTGAAGGCATGGATGGGATAGCTGGGATTGGGCACCAGAACACGGTCGCCGGGGTCGATGGTGGCAAGCGCCAGATGGGCGATCCCTTCCTTCGAACCGATCGTGACGACCGTCTCCGTGTCGGGATCGAGGAGCACCCGGTGACGCCTGGCGTACCAGGCGGCGATCGCCTCCCGGAGCCTCGGGATTCCCTTCGAGGTGGAGTAGCGATGGTTCCTGGGGTTCCGGACGGCCTCCACGAGCTTGTCCACGATGGGGGGAGGCGTCGGAAGATCCGGATTGCCCATTCCGAGATCGATGATATCCTCGCCCCGGCGGCGGGCGGCGAGCTTCATATCGTTGACTGCACTGAAGACATAGGGAGGAAGCTGACTGATTCGCTTGAATTCCATCATTTTGAGAACTCGGCCTTCCGACATGAGATGCCTTGC
>DAIBSV010000049.1:5027-8153 GCA_027415455.1 Nitrospirota bacterium
ACATAGGGAGGAAGCTGATTGATTCGCTTGAATTCCATCATTTTGAGAACTCGGCCTTCCGACATGAGATGCCTTGCTGTGACAGAAAAGCGTTCGGGGAACATCCGGTTGGCTGGAAAACACAGACCGGCCCCCTTCCCAGATTATCGCAAATTCACTTCCGTCCTGCAAACAAGACCGCCTCTCCGGCAGCAATTCTAAATTTTGGAAGTCGACGATAAAAAAAAGGCGGATAAGAACCCAGACGGAGGCGTATCGACGGAGGGAAGAGCGCTAAACCATGGGAGAAGAGCTCTCGATCGGAGCTCTTGGAGGGATCACGAGGGGTCTTTTTTCGGGAATGAGGATCAAAGGAAGGAAAAATCCCGATGACCCCCGATCACAAGACGGAGATGTCGGGTCGGTTGCCGTGGACATTGTCAGAGGAAGGCGGAAGGGGCCGCATTTCAGCTGGTATCAACCCGGAGTTTGGCGAACATGACGGCGATGGCATGGTCCCAGTCGTCGAAGAGGAACCTCCCTTTCCGGAGAATCCATAAATCCCACCCTCGAACACATCATCCGGGTCGGAGAAGAATTCCAGATCCGAAAAAACGAGGTGATCGAAATTGCCGGAACGGTGTCGGAAGCCGTTGGGAATTGGAACGAGTTTGCCCGTGAGGCAGGAGTTCCGACGCAGGTTTCCGACCGGATCAGGTCCAGATTCGTTCCGCTGAAGAGGGCCCCCAAAATCCCGTCCCCTTCTGCCAGAAAGAGAGTCGAGTGATGGCGAAGCGAATTGCCGCGGGATTGTTCCTGAACGGACCCGATGGCGGAGAATCCAGACCGATCCCGGAAGATCGACAGAGCAGGAGCTGATTGGGGGCTTTTCCCCCATCGAACTTTAGAGCGCCATCCAGACAGTCTTTGTGCCTGGGGCGGGGTTCCGGAGCGCGCTAAAGCTTTTTCCGGTAGATTCCGATATGAAAGGGAAGTCCTCCGATGGTTTGGCTGAAGCTTTGTTCCTCGCTGAAGAGATGCCGGACCTGATCGCCCGTGGTCCGGTCCAGATGGCATCCGGCGGCCAGGACCTTCCAGACAGGGGTCGCCATCTTCTGAAGGGCCGCGACCGAAGGAGATTCGGAGAGGACATGCTCCATGAGAAAGAGGGAGCCGTTCCTTTTGAGCGTTCTGCGTATTTCCAGGAGGCTGGCTTCGGGATCGTCCACGGAGCAGAGAACGAGGGTGACGACGATGGCGTCGAAGCTCTCGTCTGCAAAGGGAAGGGCCGAGGCCGAACCGATGACGGGAAATCCCCTGGCCCCGAGGCCTTTCTCCACCCCCTTTCGCATCATGGCGAACGATCGGTCGAGAAAGACTGTCCGGTTCTCCGGACGATCGAGAAAGGGGCGGTTGCTCCCCGTTCCGGAACCGATGTCGAGAATCGTTCCTCCGACTCCGTCCAGAAGCCTGGCACGGAGAGGGGCGAGGGTCTCCTTTTCGGTCCGGGCCAGAAGAGGATCGTAGACGGCGGCGAAGAGCCGGTCGTACCAGCGCGACAGAGACGCTTTCATGGACGCTCCCCCGACATGAGGACGAATTCTTTCGGGTAAAATTTCCCGCAACCTTTCATCCGGGTCCCCGTTTCTATATTCTATCCTGAACGGAACCTGAATTTTAAAGCCGACAACCTGGTCTTAGAGAGGAAGGAGTCTCCCATGTGTTCTTTCAAGCGAATCGTCCTGTCCCTCCTGTCACCCCTGATCGTCGCCGCAGCTCTTCTCGTCCTGCCTCAGGAGAAGGTCTCCGCCGCCGTTCTTCCCCTGAGCCTCTCCGTCCAGGGCATCGGCATCGGAGCCCTGTCGGGTCAATCGGCCCTGAGCAACAGTGTGGGGGGCTATAGCGGCGGCGGTTTCGGAGCCGGGTTTCTGGGAACCTTCCATCTGATGGATTCGGTGGCCATCCGGGGACAGGCGAACTATCTCCATTTCACGGGAACTCCTCTCATGACCGCCTTTCCCGTGACCCTGGGGCTCGAATACGACTTTCTCCATTTTACGGATCTCTTCTATTTCTACGGAGCCGTCGACGCCGGATACAACAATACCCAGGCCGAAGGGACGGGCGGGAACAATTTCACATGGGATGCCGCCCTCGGTCTCAATCTCGGTCCGGTCTACGCGGAGATACGGTACGCCCAGATTGCCGGTCCCCTGGTCACGACGAGCCAGGGTAGCCTTGGAAGCCTGTCCTATGTGCCGGTCGTGGTCGGGTTCACCTTCTTCTGAGACACAAAGGGCAGGGGAGGGACGACCGAAGGGATCCGGGGTGTCGGATCCCGAAAGAAAACCTCTCCGCCTGACCTTCTTTCTCTGTTCACCCATGGGAATTCCCGAGGGACCTTCCTGCGCCGCGCCTCCATAAAACCCATCGGAGGGGCTTCCTTTCTCCCTTCGCCTTTTTTTCCTCGGCAATTTTTCTCCGTCCGTATCTCTTACTCCCTCCTTTTAACATCTTCGTTTACGGTGATCCGATCCCTTTCGGTTTTCTGCCCCCTTCGGTTTAAAGACAAAGGACGGATTTGTTTAAGTTGTCTATAAAAATGAAATAATTTTTCTCTCACTGAGAAATGAAGGGTTCTTTCTTTCGTGATACTATAGACCCGTTCTGGTCTGTATTGGTCTAACTCTCTCCAATGGAGAATTTTTCATGAAAACACTTGGAGCCTACGAAGTAAAAACCCATCTTTCACGTCTTCTTGGAGAAGTGGAAAAGGGGGAGTGGATTGTGATAACCCGGCATGGGAAGGCGGTCGCTCAGCTGGTCCCTCTTGCCTCCAGAAATTCAGAAAAAATCGCAAGGGCGATCGAGGACCTGAAGGAATTTCAAAAAAGCCACCCTCTTGACGGGATTTCGGTCCGCAGTCTGATCGAAGAGGGAAGGAAGCATTAATGCCCTTTGTTCTTGATCCAATCGCGCGGCAAACCTCGCCCGAAAGGCGCGGGGAAGGATAGCGCGGACGGCATGGCCGTCCCTGTCGTGGCTTTTAGTGTGGCGTCTTCTGCTGTTCGATGTACTGGCGAATCACCCCAATGGGGGCTCCCCCACAACTTCCGGCAAAGTAGCTGGGGGACCAGAGCGATCCTC
>DAIBSV010000049.1:8250-12518 GCA_027415455.1 Nitrospirota bacterium
TCCCCACAGTTTTTTCTGAATCCGAGGGTATTTTTTCCTCCGGATCAATCGACTGGAGACACCCTTCAGGCTGTTGACCAAGGAAGAAACCGAAACCTTCGGCGGATAATGGACCAGCAGGTGAACATGGTCGTCTTCCCCGTCGAACTCGACCAGAGTCGCTTCAAAGTCATGACAGACAGAGGCGAAGATCCCCTGCAGATCCTCCAGGATTTCCTTCGTGAACACGCCACGCCGGTATTTTGTGACAAAGACCAAATGAACGTGCATCGCAAAAACGCAATGCCGTCCATGCCTGAGTTCGTTTGACTTATCCATGGGACCAAGTATAATGGACGACATGAAAAGAATACAAGTCTACAAATTCCGCCTCGTCCCGACTCCCGAACAGGAGACCCTCCTGTCTCGCCATGCGGGATGCGTCCGGTTCGTCTGGAACAAGGCCCTCGACCTTCAGAAGAAGCGTCTCGAAGCCGGGATTCCGCTTCTCTCCTACGGGGACATGGCCAAACTTCTGACGCTGTGGCGGTCGAGCGAGGAGTACGGGTTTCTTGCGGAAGGTCCGGTCCACCCACAGCAACAGACATTGAAGAACCTCGACCGGGCCATTTGGGAAGCTCTGGACCGGAAAAACCCCAAACGATTCCCCCGGTTCAAGCGCAAGGGCGAGGGAGACTCCCTCCGCTATCCCGATCCCCTCCAGGTGAAGCTCGATCTCTCGACAAGGGATGCGGAGGGACGGACCGTCCATCCCCGGATCTTCCTCCCCAAGGTCGGATGGGTCAAGCTCCGGGTCTCCCGGAGACCCTCCGGCGATCTCCGGAACGCCACCGCGACCCGGAAGGCGGGTCGGTGGTCCGTCTCCCTCCAGACCGAGCGGGAGGTTCGGGAACCGGAATCCAGAACGGACTCCGGGATCGGACTGGACCTCGGGGTGGCGTCCTTCGCCACCCTCTCGGACGGAACGAGGATCCACCCCTCTCCGGAGCTTGTCGCCGTCCTGAAACGGGCGGAAGAACGTCTCCGGTGGGAGCAGCGGAAGCTCTCCCGGAAGTTCCGGAAGGGGCCGAAGAGCGAAAACTTCCGGAAGCAGAAGCGCCGGGTGGCGAGAGTCCATGAGCGGGTCGCCAACATGCGCCTGGATTTTCTCCATAAGACCTCGACGGCGATCGGTGAAACCCAAGCCGAAGTCTATGTCGAGGATCTGAAGATCCGGAACATGACCCGGAGTGCCCGGGGAACGAGGGAGACCCCCGGACGGAACGTCCGGCAGAAGTCCGGGCTGAACCGCTCCCTCCTGTCGCAGGGATGGGGGATCTTCCTCTCCTTTCTGGACTACAAGCTGGCGAGACGGGGAGGCCGTCTGGTCCGGGTCGATCCCCGAAACACATCCCGGACCTGTTTCGTCTGCGGCCACGTCTCGGCGGAAAACAGGCCGGATCAGGCCACCTTCCGGTGCGTCTCCTGCGGCCACGCCGATCATGCGGACGTGAACGCGGCAAAGAACATTCTCAGGGTCGGGCAGACCCGTTGCGCCTGTTCGGAGGATTCGTCCTCCGAGTCGGTGGCCTGACCGTTCAGGCTCCCGATCCATCCCCGTGTTCCACCGGGGAGATGGCAGGAAGGAATCCCCTTCCTTTCCGCTTTTGCGGCGAGCGAAGCGAGAGGGAGGGGAGGATGTCAATGCTCGATGACCATGTCCTGGATTTTCCCGGACGAGTCCACAAAAGCTGGAGAAGGGCTGAGGGATTCTCTTGTTTCCGATTTTGCCCTTGTGCCGACTCTTTGGGCCATTGAGGTCGGAAACGTTCTCCGAAACGCGACACGACGGGGGCGGATTTCAACGGACGATTGGCTGCGAATCTTCGAGGATCTGAAGGATCTCCCGATCGAGATTGATGAAGAGAGTCACCATCGGGTCTGGGAGTCCGTTCTCCCGATTGCACGCAAGCTAGACCTGACGGTTTATGACGCCGCCTACCTTGAATTGTCAGTGAGGCATGGTCTTCCTTTGGCGACGCTGGACAGGGATCTCAGAATGAAAGCCCCCATGGTCGGAGTGGTGATTATCGGTTAGGACTGGAAAGACTGTCTGGTGTTGGCGATCTGTGGGAACGGGGAGAGAAGGTCTTTTCTTTGTATCGCAGGGGAAACACGCGCCCTGCCTTTCGGCTTGGAACAAGCTCTTGGACATGGGGACGGGTGTCTTGGCGGGAAGAGGGAGCCATCTAAGGTCTTTGGGGGATTGAAAAGGGTCTTCTGCGGCAAACGGGGAAAGTGGTGCCGAGGGGCGGAATCGAACCGCCGACACGAGGCTTTTCAGGCCTCTGCTCTACCGACTGAGCTACCTCGGCACAGCGCATGACTATAAGGGTTTCCCGGGTCTCCTGTCAACAAAAATATTCCCCGGTCCTCGGCCGGGTTCCGGAAAAAGGCTCCGACGGGGCAACACCCCTTTTGTTTTTGTCTTGAGGCAGTTTTTCTTGGAAAAGAATCCCGATCATGCTATAGTCTCGAAGGTTTGGCCGGTTTGAACAGGATCGGGAGCTTTTTGGCAGGCGGATCCCGACCGTTTCCGTGAATCCTTCGTGCACGTCTTGTTCAGGATATCCCATTGAATGATGTTTTTATTCTGAAAACTGGACCTCTTTCAGAGCGTTCCGTCCCGTTTTTTCATGGCTTCAATGAAACGGACCTGTTCGTTGTCTGAAAAAGCGACCGGACAGACTGTCTTTCGCGGGGGGATTGCGGCGGCCCTCCCATCAGGGGTCCTGATCGGATTTTTCCTTTCCTGGCTCTTCGTCCTCCTGCCCTTCTTTTCCGATTTTTCCCAGGCGGCTGACAATTCCTCAGCGAACCTTGCCCCCGTTCTGATCACGCGCATCGACATCGAGGGGAACCGGAAGATCGATACGGGGACCATCCGCCAGAAGATCCACAACAAGGTGGGGGATCCCTTCTCCCAGTCCGCCATCGCCTCCGATCTCAAGTCTCTTTACCAGACGGGATACTTTGACCAGATCCGGGTCTACGCCAGGGGATTCGAGGGCGGAGTGGCCCTGACCTTCGTGGTGCGCGAGCGTCCGACCGTCGAGAAGATCAGCTTCGTCGGAAACAACAACGAGTCCGACTCGGACCTCCGGAAGAAAATGACCATTCTTCCAGCCTCCTTCTACGACGGGTACGAGGTCCACCAGAATGTCCGACGGATCCTGGAACTCTACCGGAAATCCGGATACTACAACGCATCCGTCGTTCCGGTGACCAAGCGGATCTCGAACCGGAAGGTCGAACTCGTCTTCCTGATCTCCGAAGGGACGGTGACCAACATCACAAAGGTGACCTTTTCCGGGAACAAGGCCTTCCCCGCTTCGACCCTCCAGAAGAAGATCAAGACCAAGCCCTACAACTGGCTGACCTCCTGGTGGACCGATTCGGGTGTCTACAAGAAGAGCCAGACGGACGAGGACATCCAGCGTCTCCGGGACTTCTATCTGAATCACGGGTACATCAACATCGCCGTGGGCGAACCCAAGCGGATCTTCCACGACCACAGGAAGACGATGGAGATCCAGTTTCCCCTGACCGAGGGCGATCAGTTCCGGATCGGACACGTCGGGGTTTCAGGAAACACCCTCTTCGACAAGAAGGAGATTCTGTCGGTGGTCAAGACCCGGCAGAACCAGGTGTTTTCGAGAAAACGGCTCCAGAAGGACATCAACAACCTGACGAAGAAATACGGCCACAAGGGCTATGCCTTTGCCATCGTCACCCCCCAGATCGTTCCCAACATCCGGAAAAAAACCGTCAGCCTGACCTTCCTGATCACCGAGGGGGGGCTGGTCCATATCCGGAAGATCAACATCGCCGGAAACGAGCTGACCGGGGACAAGGTGATCCGGCGCGTCCTCGGGGTCCAGGAGTCGGGAATCATGGATACCCAGGCCCTTCAGGACTCCTACCGGAACCTCAACAACCTGAACTTCTTCAAGAATGTCCAGATCGTTCCCCAGCAGGTCGGGGACAATCTGGTCGACCTGAACGTCAAGGTGAAGGAGAAGCCGACCGGTACCTTCTCGATCGGGGGCGGGTACAGCACCCTCTTCGGCGTCATGGGCATGGCCACCATCGCCCAGAACAATATCTTCGGGACCGGCGACTCCGTCAGCCTCTCGGGGGAACTGGGCGGATTCATCACCATGTACTCCCTCACGATCACCGATCCCTACTTCATGGACACGCCGACGGCGGCCTCGCTCTCCTTCTTC